>NZ_JBTYMC010000042.1:0-34206 GCF_054880855.1 Streptomyces sp. S6
GACGTCGTGATCGAGGTGGACGGCGACGACGTCCGTCGCCGGCCCGACGGCGTCCACCGCCCGCAGCCGCGCGAGCGCGTCCGGCCGCCCGACGACGTCCAGGAGGACCAGGTCGTACCGCTCGGACTCCTCCAGTCCCGCAGGCGCTCCCCCCGGCGGCAGATACAGCAGCCGCTGCCCGTCCGGCCCGGTCACCGCGTACCCCGTCCCCCCGGCGTCCATCGCCACCGCCCGCACCCGATGCCCCGTCAGCAGGGCCAGCTCCCGCCCGTCCGGGACGCGTCCGGGACGGGGGAGGCCCAGGGGGACCTCGACGGCCGGGCCGGCGTGCGGATGCGACAACAGCACCTGCCGCACCCCGCTCAGCGAATGCCCGGCCCGAGCGGCGGCGAGCGCGGCGCCGGGCGTGAGATCGAGCAGCAGAGCCCCGTCCACGAGCACGGCGGTCGCGGCCCGAGCGGCCTCCCCGAGAGACAGCGCGCAGACAGCACAGGGACAGCCGGGCCGGGGAAGCCCGGCGGGGGCACCGGTACCGAGCAGAGTCAATTCCACGGACCGATTTTCACCTGAAGGGGGACCGCACGCGCGCCACGAAATGCGACTGCCCGCAGGAACAACCAGGAAGCCCCCTTCGCCCCGCCCCCCGAACCACATACTCTGGGCAACCGGACCAAGATCAGACCCAGGAGGCGTACATGGCGGCATGGACGTGGCGGTTCGAGAAGGCCGACGGGACGGAGGTCCAGCCCGCGGTGGAACCGGAGGAGTTCACCACGCAGGGGGACGCCGAGTCCTGGATCGGAGAACAGTGGCAGGCGCTCGCGGAAGGCGGCGCCGACCAGGTACGGCTGTTCGAGGACACCACGGAGATCTACGGCCCCATGAGCCTGCACCCGGCCGACTCCTGACCTGCGCCCGCCCGGTGGGAACCCTCACCGGGCGGCAACTCTCAGCCCCGCACCCCACACAGGTGCAACAGCGCGGCGACCCTCCGATAAGGATCCGTCCGCCCCGCCCGCTCCTCCGCCGCCAGCAGCGGCGCGAGCTCCTCCGGCGACGGCACCATCGCGTCGTCCGGAGCCGCGTCCGTGAACACCCGCACCCCGTACCACGCCTGAAGCGGCGCCCCGATCCCCCCGAGCGCGTCGGTCAGCGCCGCGAGACGGTCCGCCCGGACATCGAGGCCCAGCCGGTTCGTGTAGTCGACGGAGTCGAACGCGGCCTGCGCGGTCACCCAGTCCCCGGACAGCCCCGGCCGCATCGCGAGCGCGTCGCCGTTGCGCACGAGGAGGGACACCATCCCGCCGGGCGCCAGCATCCGCCCGAGCCCGGCGAGCAGCGCGTCCGGATCGGGGACGTACATCAGCACGCCGTGACACAGGACGACGTCGAAGCTCCCCGGCAGAAAGTGCACGCCGGTCTCCCGGCCGTCACCCTCTATGATCCGCACCCGCTCCCGGATGCCCTCCGGCTCACCCGCGAGCGCCTCACGGGCGGTCGCCAGCATCAGCGGGTTCTGTTCGAGGCCGGTCACCTGATGCCCGAGCCGGGCCAGCCGCAGCGCCTGCGTGCCCTGCCCCATCCCGACGTCCAGCACCCGCAGCCGCCGCCCGACGGAGTACCGCCCGGCTATCTGCTCGTCGAGCTGGCGTGCGACCAGTTCCTGACGGACGACGTCCCGCAGCCCGCCCAGCCGGTCCAGCCAGGCCTCGGCCGCGTCCCCTGAGAACGACGGCGTAGCGCTCAGAGCTTCGCCCCCCGCTTGACCTGCGGCTTCGGCAGGCGGAGCCGGCGCACCTGGAGGGAACGCATGAGCGCGTACGGCACGGCGCCCTTGTGGGACTCCTCCGGGAAGCGCTCCGTGAGCTGCTTGCGCAGCCGGAACGTGATGACGACCGAGTCGAGCACGATCATGACGATCAGGACCAGCCACAGCAGCAGCGACAGCGTCTGGAGCTGGGCCACGCGCACGATGCTCATCGCGAGGATGACGACGGCCATCGGCAGGAACGTCTCCGCGACGTTCAGCCGGGAGTCGATGAAGTCGCGGGTGAACCTGCGGACCTTGCCCTGGTCGCGCGCGGGCAGGTACCGCTCGTCACCGCCGGCCAGCGCCTCGCGCTGCTTGTCCAGCTGACGCCGGCGCTCCTCGCGCTGTCGCTGGGCCGCCTCCTTCCGCGTCATCGGCGTGTTGGAGACGCTGCGGCGCTGGGAACGGGCCTCACTGCGCTTCGGCGTGGGCCGGCCCTTGGGGGCCTGCGGGTCTCGGGTCTGCGTGGAGTCGGCCGGCGCCTCTACGGCGGCGGCCTTCTCGTCCTTGGTGGCGCGGCTACGGAACACAAAACCCAAGGGTAAGCGTTCCGGACGCATGGACCCCAGTCGGGCGGGGAACGATCCGGCAACGCCGGACGTCCTGTAAGGCGAGGGCGGTGACCAAGGGGTCCACCTACTCCTTACGCCGGATCGGGGGCGGGCGCAGTCGTCCTTGGGGAGGAGCGCATCCGTCCCGGAACAGTGCGTCAATGGAGGCAGGGCCCGTACTGTGGGTTCTGTCGCAGATCGTGAGCTGGAGTCTGTCAGAAGGGGGCGCGCGAAGCCCATGAGCGGTGTCATGAAGCGTATGGGGATGATCTTCCGCGCGAAGGCGAACAAAGCCCTTGACCGGGCCGAGGACCCGCGCGAAACCCTCGATTACTCGTACCAGAAGCAGCTGGAACTGCTCCAGAAGGTCCGCCGGGGCGTGGCCGACGTCGCCACCTCCCGCAAGCGCCTGGAGCTCCAGCTCAACCAGTTGCAGTCGCAGTCGTCCAAGCTGGAGGACCAGGGCCGCAAGGCGCTCGCCCTCGGCCGCGAGGACCTCGCCCGCGAGGCGCTCTCCCGGCGCGCGGCGCTCCAGCAGCAGGTCACCGACCTGGAGACGCAGCACTCCACCCTCCAGGGCGAGGAGGAGAAGCTCACCCTCGCGGCCCAGCGCCTCCAGGCCAAGGTGGACGCGTTCCGCACGAAGAAAGAGACCATCAAGGCGACCTACACCGCCGCCCAGGCCCAGACCCGGATCGGCGAGGCGTTCTCCGGCATCTCCGAGGAGATGGGCGACGTCGGCCTGGCGATCCAGCGCGCCGAGGACAAGACCGCCCAGCTCCAGGCCCGCGCCGGCGCCCTCGACGAACTCCTCGCCTCGGGCGCCCTCGACGACCCCACGGGCCTCGCCAAGGACGACATCCAGACCGAGCTGGATCGCCTCTCCGGTGGTACGGATGTAGAGCTGGAGCTCCAGCGCATGAAGGCCGAGCTGGCCGGAGGCCCGTCCGCCGCCCAGCAGGCCATCGAGGGCGGCACCGGCCAGCAGCCGAAGGACACCCCCCGCTTCGACAAGCAGTAGGGGCCACGCCAAGGAGGGCGACATGATCGTACGGATCATGGGGGAAGGCCAGGTGGAGCTGGCGGAGAGCCACCTCCCCGACCTGAACGAACTGGACGACGAACTCCTCGCCGAACTCGAATCCGGCGACGAGCCCGCGTTCCGCCACACCCTCACCGCCCTCCTGGACGCGGTCCGCCACCTGGGCGCTCCGCTCCCGGACGACGCCCTGGAACCCTCGGACCTCATCCTCCCCGGCCCCGACGCGACCCTCGAAGAGGTCCGCGCCATGCTGAACGACGACGGCCTCATCCCCGGCTGACAGCCCCCGGCGGTCTCTCCTCCCCGAACACCCAGGGCGCCAGCACGACGACCCACCCGTCCGGGTCCTCGAACAGCACAGCCCCGTGCCGGTCCCAGTAGGGGTTGGCCGGCGGAACAGGGCTGTGCCCACGCTCGACGAGCCGCGCGACAGCCGCCGCCAACGCCTCCGGCCCCCGCAGATACAGCACGAGCTGATTCTCGGGGTGAGCCTCGGGAATCCCGCTCCCGCGATGCTGAAGCAGCTCCATGTTCACCGGCGCCCCCGGCAACCCCAGCACGACCCCGTCATACCCGTCGTGATCCCGCCACTCCGCAAGCACCGGCAGCCCCAGCGCATCCCGGTAGAACACGAGAACGTCGTCGTAGTGAGCGGTGGGCCGAGCGAACCGGACGGCACCGACGTCGAGGTGGGAAGGCCAGGAGTGAGTCATGGGGAAATGCTGGCAGGGGCGGGAGGGAACGGAGATCGGCCCGCAGCAGTAATGCGGAAGGAACCTGGGCCTAGGCCCTACGACGCAGACAACCCGCACCCGGCACCCGACAGATTCCCACCCCCACAATCCCCGCCGTATTTTGGCAACGTGAGCACACTCGACCGCGCCCGCGGCAACCTCAAGGCGCACCCCCTCGCCCTGGACGCCACCCTCGCGGCCGGCGTCCTCGTGTGCATGCTGGCCGGCAGCTTCGTGGAGCCGCACGGCGACCGAGCCGTCAGCTGGGGAATCCGCACCCCCGACCCCCTGAGCCTCCTCCTCATGACCCTCGGCGCGATAGCCCTGATCTTCAGGCGCCGCGCCCCCATCCGGGTCCTGGCGGTCGCCTCGGGCCTCTCCCTGGTGGAGTGCCTCACGGCGGGCGACCCCCGTGCCCCGGTCGTGATGTCGGCGGTGATCGCCCTCTACACCGTCGCGGCGTCCACGGACCGCTCCACCACCCTCCGCCTGGGCGTCCTCACCGTCACCGTCCTCACCGGCGCCGCGATGCTGGCCGGCCCCCTCCCCTGGTACGCGCAGGAAAACCTCGCCGTCTTCGCCTGGACCGGCATCGGAGCGACGGCCGGAGACGCCGTCCGCAGCCGCAGAGCCGTCGTCCAGGCGATCAGGGACCGCGCGGAGAAAGCGGAACGCACCCGCGAGGAGGAGGCGAGGAGAAGGGTCGCGGAGGAGCGCCTCAGGATCGCCCGGGACCTGCACGACGTCGTCGCCCACCACATCGCGCTCGTCAACGTCCAGGCAGGAGTCGCGGCGCACGTCATGGACAAGCGCCCCGACCAGGCGAAGGAAGCCCTCGCGCACGTCCGGGAGGCCAGCCGCTCGGCGTTGAACGAACTCAGGGCGACCGTGGGCCTGTTGAGGCAGTCCGGCGACCCGGAGGCCCCCACCGAGCCCGCCCCCGGTCTGGGCCGCCTCGACGAACTCGCGGACACCTTCCGCAACGCGGGCCTGCTGGTCGAGGTCGCGAGAGCGGACCAGGGCACCACCCTCCCCGCGGCCGTGGACCTCGCCGCCTACCGCGTCATCCAGGAAGCGCTGACGAACGTCCGCAAACACGCCGGCTCCGACGCGAAGGCGGAGGTCAGCGTCGTCCGCGTCGGCCCGAACGTCGAGGTCACCGTCCTGGACAACGGGACGCCGTCCGACGAGCCGCCGGGGGAGAGCGGGGGAGGACACGGACTGCTGGGGATGCGGGAGCGGGTCTCCGCGCTGCGGGGGACCCTCACCACCGGCCCCCGCTACGGAGGCGGCTTCCGGGTGCATGCGATCCTGCCCGTCAAGACGACCAGCAAGGCGGAGCGCCCCTTATGACACCGATCCGAGTCCTCCTCGCCGACGACCAGGCGCTCCTGCGCAGCGCGTTCAGAGTGCTGGTGGACTCCGAACCGGACATGGAGGTCGTGGGGGAGGCGTCGGACGGCGCGGAGGCGGTGCGCCTCGCGAAGGAGCGGCACCCCGACGTCGTCCTGATGGACATCCGGATGCCCGGCACGGACGGCTTCGCGGCGACGCGGATGATCAGCGCGGACCCGTCGCTGGCACAGGTGCGGGTCGTCATACTGACCACCTTCGAGGTGGACGACTACGTCGTGCAGTCCCTGCGCGCGGGCGCCTCCGGGTTCCTCGGCAAGGGCAGCGAACCGGAGGAACTGCTCAACGCGATCCGGGTCGCGGCGGGCGGCGAGGCGCTGCTCTCCCCGGCGGCGACGAAGGGCCTCATCGCGAGGTTCCTCGCGCAGGGCGACGACGACCCGCAGGACCCCGTCCGCGCGGCCCGCCTGGAGGCGCTGACCGTCCGCGAGCGCGAGGTCCTCGTGCAGGTCGCCGGGGGACACACCAACGACGAGATCGCCGAGCGCCTCGAAGTCTCGCCGCTGACCGTGAAGACGCACGTCAACCGGGCCATGGCCAAGCTCGGCGCCCGCGACCGCGCGCAACTCGTCGTCGTCGCCTACGAATCGGGCCTGGTACGCCCGAGGGTGGAGTGACGTTCGCACGGTCGTACTGCGGGCGGAGTAGGCGGCGGATAAGGAACGGGACCTCCGAGCGACAAAACCCGGTGTGACGATGAACCAGGGTTGGAGAACGGCTTCCGCTGCTCACGGAAAAGCTTCTGCCGCTCACAGAAGAGAGAACTCCCGCCCATGTCCCGGCTGTCCAGGTTCAGCCTCGCCCAACGCGCCCTGATCGGGCTGATGTCGCTGGTCGCGCTCGTCTTCGGGCTGATCGCGATACCCCAGCTCAAACAGCAGCTCCTGCCCACCATCGAACTGCCCGTCGTGTCGGTCGTCGCGCCGTACCAGGGCGCCTCTCCCGACGTCGTCGAGAAGCAGGTCGTCGAGCCCATCGAGAACAACCTCGAAGGCGTCGACGGCATCACCGGCGTCACCTCCACCGCCTCCGAGGGCAGCGCCGTCATCATGGCGTCCTTCGACTACGGCAACGACACGAAGCGCATCGTCGCCGACGTCCAGCAGGCCGTGAACCGCGCCCGCGCCGGGCTGCCCGACGCCGTCGACCCGCAGGTCGTCGCGGGGTCCACGGACGACATCCCGACCGTCGTCCTCGCCGTCACCTCCGGCAAGGACCAGCAGGCCCTCGCCGACCAGCTCGACTCGACGGTCGTCCCCGCGCTGCGGGACATCGACGGCGTCGGCCAGGTCACCGTCACCGGCGTCCGCGCCAAGCGGGTCACGGTCACGCCGGACGACGCGAAGCTCGCGGCGGCCGGTCTGACCACCCAGTCGCTGGCCCAGGCCCTCCAGGCGGGCGGCGTCACGCTCCCGGGCGGCTCCTTCGACGAGGCGGGCGCGAACCGCACGGTCCAGATCGGCGGCGGCTACACGTCCGTCCAGCAGATCGCGGATCTCCGCGTTCCCGGTAAGTCCGTCAAGGTCAGCGATGTCGCCGCCGTCCGCGAGGGCGAGGCCCCGGCCGACTCCATCACCCGCACCGACGGCAAGCCCAGCCTCGCGGTGTCGGTCACCATGGCCCACGACGGCAGCGCGGTCACCATCTCGAACACCGTCGAGGACAAACTCCCGGGCCTGCGCAAGGACTTGGGCTCCGGCGCCGAGATCACGGTCGTCAGCGACCAGGGCCCGGCCGTCTCGAAGTCCATCAAGGGCCTCACCACCGAGGGCGGGCTCGGCCTGCTCTTCGCGGTCCTCGTCATCCTCGTCTTCCTCGCGTCGGTCCGCTCGACGCTGGTGACGGCCGTGTCGATCCCGCTGTCCGTCGTCCTCGCGCTGATCGTGCTGTGGACGCGCGACCTGTCGCTGAACATGCTGACGCTGGGCGCGCTGACGATCGCGATCGGGCGGGTCGTGGACGACTCCATCGTCGTCCTGGAGAACATCAAACGGCACCTCGGCTACGGCGAGGAGCGGGAGACGGCGATCATCACGGCCGTCCGCGAGGTCGCGGGAGCGGTGACGTCGTCCACGCTGACGACCGTCGCCGTGTTCCTGCCGATCGGGCTGGTCGGCGGCATGGTCGGCGCCCTCTTCGGCTCCTTCAGCCTCACGGTGACGGCGGCCCTGCTGGCGTCGCTGCTCGTGTCGCTGACGGTCGTGCCGGTCCTGTCGTACTGGTTCCTGCGCGCGCCGAAGGGCACGCCCGAGGACGCGGCCGAGGCCCGCCGGATCGCCGAGGAGAAGGAGGAGAACAGCCGCCTCCAGAAGGCGTACGTCCCTGTCCTCAGGTTCGCGACGGGCCGCCGGCTGCTGAGCGTGGGGATCGCGGTCGTGATCCTGCTCGGCACGTTCGGGATGGCGCCGCTGCTCAAGACGAACTTCTTCGACCAGGGCGAGCAGCAAGTCCTCACGGTCAAGCAGGAGTTGAAGCCCGGGACGAGCCTCGCGGCCACCGACGCCGAGGTGAAGAAGGTCGAGGCGCTCCTCGCCGGCACCAAGGGCGTCAAGGACTACCAGGTCACCATCGGCTCCTCCGGCTTCCTCGCGGCCTTCGGCGGCGCCACCGACAGCAACCAGGCGTCCTACCAGGTCATGCTGGAGGACTCCGCGTCCTACACCGACGTCCAGAAGCGCGTCGAGGACGGTCTGAAGAAGCTCGGCGGCGCCGGGACCACCACGGTCTCCGCCGGGGACGGCTTCGCCGCGCAGGACCTCAGCGTCGTCGTCAAGGCGGCCGACGGGGACACCCTGCGCACCGCCTCCGAGGAAGTCCGCAAGGCGGTCGCCTCCCTGAAACACGTCACCGACGTCACCAGCGACCTCTCCCAGAGCGTCCCCCGCATCTCCGTCAAGGCCAACGACAAGGCCGCCGCCGCGGGCTTCGACGACCAGACCCTCGGGCTCGCGGTCGCACAGGCCGTGCGCGGGACGACGGCGGCGAAGGCCGTCCTCGACGACACCGAGCGCGACGTCGTCATCACCTCGGCGAAGCCGGCGACGACGCTGGCGGAGCTGCGGGCTCTGCCGCTGGGCCCGGTGAAGTTGGGTGACGTGGCGACGGTTGCCGTCGTCGACGGCCCGGTGTCGATGACCCGCATCGACGGGCAGCGCGCCGCCACGGTCACCGCCAAGCCGACCGGCGACAACACGGGTGCCGTCAGCGCCGATCTCCAGGCGAAGATCAAGGCCCTGAAGCTGCCCGACGGTGCCCGCGCCGAGATCGGGGGCGTCTCGTCCGACCAGGACGACGCGTTCAAGAACCTCGGGCTCGCCATGCTGGCCGCCATCGCGATCGTCTTCATGCTCCTGGTCGCGACGTTCCGCTCATTGGCTCAGCCACTGATCCTCTTGGTGTCCATCCCCTTCGCGGCAACGGGCGCGATCGGCCTCCTGCTGATCACCGGCACCCCGATGGGCGTCCCCGCGATGATCGGCATGCTGATGCTGATCGGCATCGTGGTGACCAACGCGATCGTGTTGATCGACCTGATCAACCAATACCGCTCCCAGGGCCACGGCGTGGTCGAGGCCGTCATCGAAGGCGGCCGACACCGCCTCCGCCCCATCCTCATGACAGCCCTCGCGACAATCTTCGCCCTCCTCCCGATGGCCCTCGGCGTCACCGGCGAGGGCGGATTCATCTCGCAGCCGCTGGCCGTCGTGGTGATCGGCGGACTGATCACATCGACACTGCTGACACTGCTGCTGGTGCCGACGCTGTACGCGATGCTGGAACTCCGCAAGGAGCGGCGGGCGGCGAAGAAGGCGGCGAAGAGGGGTGTCACGCCGGACACCGTGAAGGAACCGGAACCGGCAGGCGTGTAACCGCCGACGCTCCCGATGTCCCCTCCCCCACAACCTTTCCCTATCCTGTGATCAGGAACGGCTGTGCGGGGGAGGGGAACGGGGCGTGGTGTTGCGTGAGGGGGATCCCGAGGCGCTCGGTGAGTATCGGATCGTCGACCGGCTCGGGGCGGGTGGGATGGGGGTCGTGTACCGGGCGCGGTCCCGGTCCGGGCGGGAGGTCGCCGTCAAGGTCGTTCATGACCAGTACGCCGCCGACGTCGTGTTCCGCGCCCGCTTCCGGCAGGAGATCGCCGCCGCCCGCAAGGTGAGCGGCGCGTTCACCGCCCCGGTCGTGGACGCCGATCCGGACGCGGAACGCCCCTGGATGGCGACCCAGTACGTACCCGGCCGTTCCCTCGCCGCACGGGTGCGGGACGACGGTCCGCTCACCGGCGTTGAACTGCGCAGGCTGGCGCTCGGGTTGGTCGAGGCGCTGCGGGACATCCACCGCGCAGGCGTCGTCCACCGCGACCTGAAGCCGGCGAACGTCATGTTGGCGGACGACGGCCCCCGGGTCATCGACTTCGGCATCTCCCGGGCCGCCGAGAACCAGCAGCTCACCGAGACCGGGCACATGATGGGCACGCCGCCGTTCATGTCCCCGGAGCAGCTCACGGACGCGCGGACGGTCGGCCCCGCCTCGGACGTCTTCTCGCTCGCCGCGCTCCTGACGTACGCGGCGACCGGCCGGGGCCCGTTCGACGCGGAGAGCCCGTACATCGCGGCCTACCAGGTGCTCACGGACGAGCCCGTCCTGGACGGCGTCCCCAAGGCCCTCCACGACTCCCTCGCCCTGTGCCTCGCCAAGGACCCGGCCGCCCGCCCCACCCTCGACACCCTCGCCCCGGCGTTCGTGACGGCCCTGCCGGAGGGGGACACGGACGACGCGCTGACGGTCGCGCACCGGCCGCCGGACCCGGTCCGCACGATGCTGCGGGACGCGGCACCGGAGACGGCGTGGACGAACCCGGCCCCGGCCCCCGTCTCCCTGGCCCCCGTCTCGGCGGAGCCCGCCCCGCAGGCACCCACGCCCCGCCGCCGCTCCCGCCGCCTCCCGCTGCTCGCCGGGGTCGTGGGGGTACTGGCCGTCGCACTCCTCGCCTACTTCTTCGTCCCCCTCATGAACGGCAAGGCACACACCGCGACCCCCTCGGCGAGCCCCTCGCCGGACCGCTGGGCCAAACTCCCGGCGGACTGGAAGCCCTGGCAGACGACAGTGTTCGCGACCGCCGAACGCGGTGTGAAGAAGGCCCCGGAGGACGCCGCGAACAACGGCGGCAACGCGCAGCCGATCTGCGTCGAGGGCGCCGACTCGGTCTTCTGCACGGGCAACGAGGTCTTCCCCGTCCGCGTCGACGCGGCCACCGGCCGCACGCTCTGGCGTGCCGCCGCACTCCCCGAGGGCGCGGCGGTCAATCGCTACGGCGCCGCCCCGCTCGGCGTGCGCGACCGTACCTTCCTCGTCGTCGAGAGCATCATGAACGCCGCCGGGAACGACTCGGTCTCCCGCGTCGCCGCGTACGACGTCGACACCGGCAAGCGCCTGTGGTCCCGCCCGTCCCAGGCAGGGCTCGCCGACCCCACGGTCGTCGGCGAGGTCGTCATCGTCCCCGACGGCGGCGCCGTCACCGCGCGGGACCCCCGCACCGGCAACGAGATGTGGACGCTGACCCAGCCCGTCGGCTACGGCTGCGAGTACCGTGCCGACGGCACCGCCCTCCACGCGGACTGCACGAACTACCACACCGCGTCCGGCGCGGACCGCGTCCTGTTCACCGTCGACCCCGTCGACGGCTCGACCGGCCGCCTGCGCTCCGCCCCCTCGGCGAAGGCGGCCTTCGCCGGGACCCTGGACGACGGCCGACTCGTCTATGCCGAGCTCAACGACGACAGGACGTTCACCCGGATCGACTTGGTCGACCCCGCCGCAGGCACCGCCCGCGTCATCACCCTCGCGGAGCCCCAGCAGGGCAGTCCGGCCGTGGTCCACGGCGTCCTCTGCTTCGTCACCTCCAGCGGCCGGGTCACCGGCGTCTCCCCACTCACCGGCGCGCGCCGCTGGCAGACCGCGACGACCCTGGAACGGCCCACCCCTCCCGTCGCCGACGGCCTGCGCAGCCTCTTCATCACCACCGCCAGCGGACGCGCCGCCGCGCTCGACGCCGCGTCCGGCAAGCTCCTGTGGGAGACCCGGCCCCGGGCCGCCCAGGCCGACTTCTACAGCGGCTCCCGTCGGGTTCCGCTCCTCGCCCGGGGCGCTCTCATCGTCCCCACCCCCGACGGCACCCTCTTCAGCCTCGATCCCGCGCACCCGAACTGATGTGAAAGGCCCCCGCGGGCCTGGCCGGAACAGGACTCACCACCCACAGCGAGGCGTGCCACGCTTTCGCCTCGCACCGGTGAGTTCCCCTTTCCTGACCAGAAAGCAGGGCAGTCGCATGGCACTTCCAAGACGCCGGATCTCCCGCCTGATCGCCTCCGCCGCGATCGCCTCCGCACTCCTCGCCGCCCCCACCCTCGGCCTCTCCGCACCGGCCACCGCAGCGCCCGCCTCCGCCCCCGTCCGCGTCGCCGCCGTCTCCCCCTTCGGCTCCTCCATCGGCTCCGCCCGCAACGCCGACGGCCGCCTCGAACTCTTCGGCACCAACAGCGCGGACGACATCTGGCACCGCGCGCAGGTCAGCTTCGGCAGCGCGAGTTGGTCCGCCTGGACCCAGTTCGACGGCGCCCTGCGCTCCATCGCCGCCGAGACCAACGCGGACGGCCGCATCGAGGTCTTCGGCGTCAACGGCGCGGGCCAGGTCTGGCACCGGTCCCAGGTGACACCGGGTGGCGCCTGGTCGGCGTGGGTCCAGTTCGACGGCGCCCTGTCGTCCATCGCGGCGGCCCGCAACGCCGACGGCCGCTTGCAGATCTTCGGTGCGAACAGCGCCGGTCAGATCTGGACGCGTACACAGACCGCGATCGGCAGCGCGAGTTGGTCCGCCTGGACCCAGCTGGACGGCGGCCTCTCCCAGGTGGCGGCCGAGACGAACGCCGACGGTCGTATCGAGCTGTTCGGCGTCAACAGCTCCGGCCAGGTCTGGCACCGCTCCCAGACGACCCCCGGCGGTGCCTGGTCGGCGTGGGTCCAGTTCGACGGCGCCCTGGACTCCATCGCGGCGGCCCGCAACGCCGACGGCCGGTTGCAGATCTTCGGGTCCAACAGCTCGGGCCAGGTCTGGACGCGGTCTCAGACGACGATCGGCGGCGCGTGGTCGAGTTGGGTCCAGTTGGACGGGGGTCTGTCACAGGTCGCGGCCGAGACCAACGCGGACGGCCGCATCGAGCTGTTCGGCGTCAACAGCTCCGGCCAGATCTGGCACCGGTCACAGAGCACGCCGGGTGGCGGGTGGTCGAACTGGGTTCAGTTCGACGGGGCGTTGAGGCCGTAGCTCAGAGGAAATGGGCGGTTTCGAGGTCGAAGCCGAAGGGTTCGGGGAGGGGGACGGACTTACCGAACGGCACGGTGGTGTGCTGGCGGTAGTCCTCCTTCTCCGGCTCGCTGAAGAGGGTGACGGAGGAGCGGTCACGGTCGATGAGGAGGTACAGCGGGATGCCGGAGCGGGCATAGCAGCGGCGTTTGAGTTCGCGGTCGGCTTGGGGCCTGGTGGAGGTCACTTCCAAGACCATGGCGACGCCGTCGGAGGGCATCCAGGAGTCGGCGCCACGGAAGAGGCGCAGGCTCTCGGGTGCGAAGGTGCCGTCGGGGATCACATGGTCTTTGGGGTGGCCGTCGGTCAGTTGCAGTCCCTTGTTCCCCGAGAACTGCATATCGACCTGGGACTTCCGGATCACTTGGCTCACGATCAAGCCGATGTAGTCCTCGTGATCCCCGTCCGGCGGCGGCGTCACAACGATCTCCCCCTCGATCAGCTCCGCCCGGAAACCCTCCGGGACGCCCAGGGCGAGAAAACCCTCCAGCAGGATGTCTTCCTGCGTGAACGGCTCATGGGCCATGGCAGTCATGTCACGCCCCTCCCTTTTCTGTCGCTCGCCAGACTGGGACATCAGGGATCACCTGTCCGAGAAATCGGAGACCGTTCCCTCGATCGTGGCACACGATGACGACCGGGGCCCGCATGTGCTAAGCCCCGGTCGTGAGTCTTTACGGCAGCGCCAGCATCCGCTCCAGCGCCAGCTTCGCGAACTTCTCGGTCTCCTCGTCGACCTCGATGCGGTTGACGAGTTTCCCGTCGGCCAGGGACTCCAGCGTCCAGACCAGGTGCGGCAGGTCGATCCGGTTCATGGTGGAGCAGAAGCAGACGGTCTTGTCGAGGAAGACGATCTCCTTGCCCTCGGGAGCGAAGCGGTTCGCCAGGCGGCGGACGAGGTTCAGCTCGGTTCCGATGGCCCACTTGGAGCCCGCCGGGGCCGCTTCCAGGGCCTTGATGATGTACTCGGTCGAGCCGACGTAGTCCGCGGCGGCGACGACCTCGTGCCGGCACTCGGGGTGCACCAGCACGTTCACCCCGGGTATCCGGGCCCGCACGTCCTGCACGGACTCCAGGCTGAACCGCCCGTGCACGGAGCAGTGCCCGCGCCAGAGGATCATCTTCGCGTCCCGGAGCTGCTCGGCGGTGAGGCCGCCGTTCGGCTTGTGGGGGTTGTAGAGGACGCAGTCGTCCAGGGACATCCCCATGTCCCGCACGGCGGTGTTCCGCCCGAGGTGCTGGTCGGGCAGGAAGAGCACCTTGGAGCCCTGCTCGAACGCCCACTCCAGCGCCCGCTGGGCATTGGACGACGTGCAGATCGTCCCCCCGTGCCGCCCGGTGAACGCCTTGATGTCGGCGGAGGAGTTCATGTACGAGACGGGCACGACCTGATCGGCGATCCCCGCCTCCGTCAGCACGTCCCAGCACTCGGCGACCTGCTCGGCGGTGGCCATGTCCGCCATGGAGCACCCGGCGGCGAGGTCGGGAAGGACGACCTTCTGGTCGTCGGACGTGAGGATGTCCGCGGACTCGGCCATGAAGTGGACACCGCAGAACACGATGTACTCCGCCTCGGGCCGAGCCGCGGCGTCCCGCGCCAGCTTGAAGGAGTCGCCCGTGACGTCCGCGAACTGGATGACCTCGTCGCGCTGGTAGTGGTGGCCCAGCACGAACACCTTCTCCCCGAGCCGCTCCTTGGCCGCGCGGGCCCGCTCGATGAGGTCCGGGTCGGACGGCGAGGGCAGGTCGCCGGGGCACTCGACACCCCGCTCGCTGCGGGGGTCGGCCTCGCGGCCGAGCAGCAGGAGGGCGAGCGGGGACGGCTGGACGTCGAGCTGGGTGGTCTGGGCGGTGGTCACGGCACGCACCCTTTCTACTTTTCGTCGATCTGACGCTATCTATCATAACGCGGTTAGTGTCACTTTGACGATGGTCATAGCGTCGATGTGACGTGAATCCCTACGAGGCGTTTTCGACCCCGGGGGCCGTGTGCGAGCATGAGAAGAGAAACGAACGGAAACGCCAGCCCCGGAATGAATCCGGGCCCCCGACGGTTGCAACCGTCGGCAAGCAGTCTCCGTACAACCCGGGAGAGATGTAGATGTCCGTATCGGACGAGACCAGCACCGCCACCGACGGCATCCTCTTGAGTGACGCCGCCGCGGCCAAGGTCAAGGCGCTGCTCGACCAGGAAGGCCGCGACGACCTCGCCCTGCGCGTCGCCGTCCAGCCCGGCGGCTGCTCCGGCCTGCGTTACCAGCTCTTCTTCGACGAGCGCTCGCTCGACGGCGACGTCGTCAAGGACTTCGACGGCGTCAAGGTCGTCACCGACCGCATGAGCGCCCCCTACCTCGGTGGCGCCTCCATCGACTTCGTCGACACCATCGAGAAGCAGGGCTTCACGATCGACAACCCCAACGCGACGGGCTCTTGCGCCTGCGGCGACTCGTTCAGCTAAACAGCGCGAAAGCTGAGCGGCACGAAAGCTGAGCGGCACGAAAAAGGCGGCGCCCCCTGCGAAAAGGGACGCCGCCTTTTTGTGTACGCGTTTACTGCACGGACGTCTCCGAAGGCAGCCGAGCCCCCGGCTTCACCACCGGAATCGCGGCCCCGTCCACCCCGACGACCTTCCGGTCACCGAGCGGCTTCTTCAGCTCGACCGTCTTGTCGTACTCCTTGGCGATCATGATGCAGACCCGGTCCTTCCACGGCGTCTCCGTCACGACGACCTTCACCTGAGCGTCGCTCTCCTGCGCCCGCACGCTGTAGTCCCCGCACACCCCACCCGTGAACCGCACGGTCAACTCGCTCCCGGACACGCTGTATCCGTCCACCTTCACGTTGTGCGGCAGCGACTTGCCCGGCGCCGAAGGGGCCGGATCCGCCTGACCGGCCAGGTACTTGGGGTCCACCGCCGGATACGACACCACGTACGGCTCGGCCGCCTGCACGGTGAACATCCAGGACGGCACCAGCAGTTGACGCCCCTGCGAGGTGTGCGCGGCCAGCCCGAACACCGCGTCCGTCACCTTCGCCACCGACGGCTTCGCCTCCTTGGAGACCTGCCCGCAGGGCTGCTCAAGGCGGTCCTTCAGCGGCATCGGCGTCGCACAGCCGCCGATCCCCATCCGATGCGTGTTGTTCTGCGCCGCGTTGAGCATCTCCAGCGTCCGCTCGGCGCTCAGCACCGGATACGCCGCCCCCTTCACCGGCGCCGCCAACTGCCCGGTCCCGCTGACGACTTCACCCTGGCTGTTGACGGTGATCCCGGTCGTCCACCCGTTGGTCGGCAGCTTCCCCAGCACCGGGTCCGCGTTCACCACCCGCTGCGCGCCCGCCGTCTGGCTCGCGTCGACCTTCGCGTCGTCCTGCCCGACCGCCTTCAGCACCGGCGCGGCGGCGGCCTCCGCCTTGGCCACGCTCACCGGCGGGGCTGTCGTGTCCAGCGGCGACATCGGGCAGACCTTGCCGCCGGTGCAGTCGTCCGTGCCGGGGGCGTACCGCGTGAACGTCCACATGCCGGGGGCCGTGCGGTTCACCCGCAGGACAGGGCCGGTGCCGTCCTGCCCGGCGCCCACCCGCCACGCGGGCCCCTCCACGACCGGCGCACCCTCGATGCCGAGCGCCTTCGCGAGCCGCGTGACCTGCGCCTCGTCGACCTCGCCGGTCGCCCAGTAGACCGACGCGGAGGTGGGGCCGCCGGGGAGGGTGCCGGTCGCCTGGAACGTCGTCCCGTACGGGTTCGGCTCGCCGGGGGCGATGCCGTTGCCACCGGAGCCGTTGCCGCTGCCTGCCTGGGGGTTGATGCCGTCCAGCCTGAGGACCGGCGGCGGACCGTCGTCCGCATCGCTCTTCGCCGGGGCCCCGGCCGCCTTCTCGTCCGGTCCGGCGGAGGCGTTCGACGCGATCAGGGCTCCGCCGGCGCCGATGAGGAGGACGGCGGCGGCAGCGGCGGCGGCGATCAACGCGGACGGCCGTCGACGCCGGGCGGCGAGCTCGTCGCCGGGCACCTCGGCGGGAGCCTCCTCCACAGGGCCGGGGCGCCGGATGCGGTCGCTGTCGTCGGCGGGGGCGTCCTTGCCGTCCTCGGCGACGGGGGAGGGGGCGGGCGCCTCGGCCTCCGAAGCGCCCTCCTCGGATTCGCCCTCGGCCTTGTCACTGACCTCGGCCTCTGCCTCGGCCTTGATCAGCGAGTGAGTCTTCGGGGTGTCCGTCTCCGGCACTGCGGCGGGCTTCTCCGAGGGCTGCCCAGCCTCCGCCTCGGCCTCCGCGTTCGTCTCCTCCGCCGCCGTTTCCTCCGGCGTCGGGGACGCGGTGCCGTCGTGGTCGGGTCGCTCGGTGTTCACCGCATCGCTCCTTTTGCTGCGCAACTGTTCCGTGGGGGGCGGCAGGCGGGGCGTACCCCGCCTCCCCTTTACGGGGGACAGCGATTCGACGCAGTGGGGGAGCGCACGGTTCCCTCGGACGCGCCCCGGATCAGCCGGCGTAGTCCGGCATGGCGTCCAGCAGGCGGGCGGAGGCGGGCGGGACCGTCACCCCGAGGATGCGGGACGGCGGGACGGGACGGTCGGAGGACTTCTCCGGAGCGGCCCAGTGCGGCACCATACGAGCACAGTCACCGCGCAGCGTCGCGAGCCCGATCTCAAGTTCCGCCTGAGCCGCGGTCGAAGATCCGTCGAAAGTAGTCATGTCGCACGGTAGGCCGGTTCCGGCCGACGGAGAAAGATCTACTATCGGGTAGTTTCGCCCGCTTCTGTGGTCTCACCCGAACGGGTAGCGTGAACTGTCATATCACCTCCCCCCTCTGGAGAGACCCCGCCGTGCGCATCGCAGTCACCGGCTCCATCGCCACCGACCACCTCATGACGTTCCCCGGCCGATTCGCCGACCAGCTCGTCGCGGACCAGTTGCACACGGTTTCGCTCTCCTTCCTCGTCGACCAGCTGGAGCTGCGCCGAGGCGGCGTCGCCGCGAACATCGCCTTCGGCATGGGCCAGCTCGGCACGGCTCCCGTCCTCGTCGCCGCCGCCGGCTCCGACTTCGACGAGTACCGCGCCTGGCTGGACCGCCACGGTGTCGACACGGCCTCCGTCCACATCTCGGAGACCCTCCACACCGCGCGCTTCGTCTGCACCACCGACGCCGACCACAACCAGATCGGCTCCTTCTACGCCGGCGCGATGAGCGAGGCGCGGCTCATCGAGCTGAAGACCGTCGCCGACCGCGTCGGCGGGCTCGACCTCGTCTCCATCGGCGCGGACGACCCCGAGGCGATGCTCCGTCACACCGAGGAGTGCCGGACCCGGGGCATCCCCTTCGCCGCCGACTTCTCCCAGCAGATCGCCCGCATGGACGGCGAGGAGATCCGCATCCTCCTCGACGGCGCCGCCTACCTCTTCTCCAACGAATACGAGAAGGGCCTCATCGAGACCAAGACCGGACTCACCGACGCCGAGATCCTCGAAAAGGTCGGGTACCGGGTGACGACCCTCGGTGCGCGCGGCGTCCGCATCGAGAAGGCCGGGGAGCCGGTCATCGAGGTCGGGTGCCCGGAGGAAGAGGCCAAGGTCGAGCCCACGGGTGTCGGCGACGCCTTCCGCGCCGGGTTCCTGTCCGGGCTCGCGTGGGGGGTCTCGCTGGAGCGGGCGGCTCAGGTCGGGTGCATGCTCGCGACGCTGGTCATCGAGACTGTGGGGACTCAGGAGTACACGTTGCGGCGTGGGCACTTCTTGGAGCGGTTCGCCAAGGCGTACGGGGACTCGGCTGTGGAAGAGGTACGGGCTCACTTGGGTTAAGTGGGTGCGTTGTCGGGTGCGGGTGGGCTGTGGCTGGTCGCGCTCACGCGGCGGTAGCCGCAGATCAGACACAGCCCCGCGTCCCTAAAAAGCACGACGGACCAGGTACGTTGACCCGTCACCCTGCACGTACTCGTGGCCCGTCATCTCGCACCATGCCGGGATGTCCAGGCGGGCCGCCTCGTCGTCCGCCAACACCGTCACCACCGCCCCCACCTCCACATTCCTGATCGCCTTCGCCAGTTCGATCACCGGAATAGGGCACCGCTTCCCCAGCGAGTCGACGACCGTCCCCTGGACGGGTGACACCGACGCCCCCAACTTCTCCCGCACCCGCGCCACCACCCCCGGCAACACGTCCAGGAACCTCTCCACGTCCGCCTCCGCCACCCCCACCGGCAACGACACCCGGACGTTCCCCTCACTCAGCACCCCCATCGCCTTGAGCACATGGCTCGGCGTCAGCGTGTCGCTGGTGCAGGAGGACCCGGAGGACACGGCGAACCCCTCACGGTCCAGCTCGTGCAGCAACGTCTCCCCGTCGACGTACAGACAGGAGAACGTCACGATCCCCGGCACCCGCCGCTCCGGATCCCCGACAACCTCCACATCGGGGACGACACGGGCGACCCGTTCCCGAATCCGCCCCGCCAACTCCCGCACCCGCGCCCCCTCGACGTCCGCCTCGGACTGAACGGCCCGCAGCGAGGCGACAGCCGCGACGATGGCCGGCAGATTCCTGAACTCCTCATCCTCCCGGGGAGCGAACCGCACCCCCTTCCGCACAGCGAGCACCCCCACCCCGCTGGGCCCACCCCACTTACGGGCACTGGCGGCCACCACGGACCACCCCTCCGGGACAGCCCCCCACCCCAACGACTGGGCGGCGTCCACCAACAAAGGCACGTCCCCACACACCTCAGCCACCTCGGCCACCGGCTGCAAGGTCCCCACCTCATGATTGGCCGACTGCAAACAGGCGAGAGCGGTATCCGCACGCAACGCTTCCGCGTAAGCCGCCACTTCGACACCCCCCATCCGCCCCACCGCCACCCGAGTCACATCCCCCTCCCACCCCTCGGCCATATGGAGCACGGACGAATGCTCGACCGATGACACGATCAGGTGACTCCCGACGCGCCGCCGCCCCGCCAACACGCCAGCCATACCCAACTGAACGGCCCGAGTTCCGGAAGAAGCGAACCGAACCTCATCGGCCCGACACCCGATGGCTTCGGCGGCAGCTTCCCGAGAGGCATCAAGAAGCACCCGAGCCCGACGCCCGGCCTGATACAACTTCCCAGGATCAGCCCACCCGTCATCCAGAGAGGCCAACAGAGCCTGACGAGCAACGGGATGGAGAGGAGAACCGGAAGCGGCGTCAAAGAATGGCACCGGTTCACGGTAACGCCGTTAGGGGCGCGGGGAACTGCGCGATCAACCACATACAGACCCGCAGCCGCCAAACCAGCGAACCCCCCGAGTCACTAGGCACCCCTCCCCGCGAACCCCCGGAGGGCGTCAGCTAGGGTTTGCTCCGCATAAACATCCAAACCCCTGCCCGACGCAGGGCGGCGCCCGGCCCCCGACCACCGACGGAGTCAGGCCGCAGCCAACCCGCGCGGGCGAGACTCTCGGGAAGGCGCTACGTGAGTCCCAACGGCTCCGACCGCTCGCCGCGGCGCCCGATGCGGCGGAAGCTGCTCCAGGCATTGACCGCGGGCCTGGTCCTGGCGACCGCCACCGGTTGCACATACAAGGACTTTCCCCGCCTTGGTATGCCCACCCCCACGACGGAAGAGGCGCCTCGCATCCTCTCCCTGTGGCAGGGGTCATGGGCCGCCGCGCTGGCCACCGGCGTGCTGGTGTGGGGCCTGATCTTGTGGAGTGCTTTCTACCACCGGCGCAGCCGCACCAAGATCGAAGTACCCGCACAGACCCGGTACAACATGCCTCTTGAGGCCCTGTACACGGTCGTGCCGATCGTCATCGTCTCGGTCCTGTTCTACTTCACGGCCCGTGACGAGACGAAGCTCCTGAGCCTGGAGAAGAAGCCGGACGTCACGGTCAACGTCGTCGGTTTCCAGTGGAGCTGGTGCTTCAACTACGTCGAGAACGTCCCCGGCGTGACCGGTGACGCGAAGACCGATGAGAACCTGGACGCCATCCCGGACCGGTTCAAGAAGGACTTCCCGGCGAACGCGGGCGGTGTCTACACCTGCGGTGTCCCCAAGGAGCGGAACCCGCAGACCAACAACCCGGGCCCGACCCTCTGGCTCCCCAAGGGCAAGACGGTCCGCTTCGTCCTGACCTCCCGTGACGTCATCCACTCCTTCTGGGTGGTGCCGTTCCTCATGAAGATGGACGTCGTCCCGGGCCACACCAACGCCTTCCAGGTGACCCCCAACAAGGAGGGCACCTTCCTGGGCAAGTGCGCCGAGCTCTGCGGCGTCGACCACTCCAGGATGCTGTTCAACGTGAAGGTCGTCTCTCCTGAGCGCTACGAGCAGCACCTCAAGGAACTCGTAGAGAAGGGGCAGACCGGTTACGTTCCCGCGGGCATCGAGCAGACCGCCCACGAGAAGAACCGGGAGACGAACAACCTGTGAGCATCCTCAACGAACCCCAGGGTGCCGACGCGGACTCGTACGAGAACGAGCTGCCGGTCCGGCGCAAGCAGCCCGGCAACGTCGCGGTCAAGTGGCTCACCACCACCGACCACAAGACGATCGGGACGCTGTACCTCGTCACGTCCTTCGCCTTCTTCTGCATCGGTGGCGTCATGGCGCTGCTCATGCGCGCCGAACTGGCCCGTCCGGGCCTTCAGTTCATGTCGAATGAACAGTTCAACCAGGCGTTCACGATGCACGGCACGATCATGCTGCTGATGTTCGCGACCCCGCTCTTCGCGGGCTTCGCGAACTGGATCATGCCGCTCCAGATCGGCGCCCCCGACGTCGCGTTCCCGCGGCTGAACATGTTCGCCTACTGGCTCTACCTGTTCGGCTCGCTCATCGCGGTCGCCGGCTTCCTCACCCCCCAGGGTGCCGCCGACTTCGGCTGGTTCGCCTACAGCCCGCTCTCGGACGCCGTCCGCTCCCCGGGCGTCGGCGCCGACATGTGGATCATGGGTCTGGCCTTCTCCGGCTTCGGCACGATCCTCGGCTCGGTCAACTTCATCACCACGATCATCTGCATGCGCGCGCCCGGCATGACGATGTTCCGCATGCCGATCTTCGTGTGGAACGTGCTGCTGACGGCCGTCCTCGTGCTGCTGGCCTTCCCGGTGCTGGCCGCCGCGCTGTTCGCCCTGGAGGCGGACCGCAAGTTCGGTGCGCATGTCTTCGACGCCGCCAACGGCGGGGCCTTGCTATGGCAACACCTCTTCTGGTTCTTCGGCCATCCAGAGGTGTACATCATCGCCCTACCGTTCTTCGGCATCATCTCCGAAGTCATCCCGGTCTTCTCCCGCAAGCCGATGTTCGGCTACATGGGTCTGGTCGGCGCGACCATCGCCATCGCGGGTCTGTCCGTGACGGTGTGGGCGCACCACATGTACGTCACCGGCGGTGTGCTGCTGCCGTTCTTCTCGTTCATGACGTTCCTCATCGCGGTCCCGACCGGGGTGAAGTTCTTCAACTGGATCGGCACGATGTGGCGGGGCTCGCTGTCCTTCGAGACACCGATGCTGTGGGCCACCGGCTTCCTGATCACCTTCACCTTCGGTGGTCTGACCGGTGTCATCCTCGCCTCGCCCCCGATGGACTTCCACGTCTCCGACTCCTACTTCGTGGTGGCGCACTTCCACTACGTGGTGTTCGGGACGGTCGTCTTCGCGATGTTCTCCGGCTTCCACTTCTGGTGGCCGAAGATGACGGGCAAGATGCTCGACGAGCGGCTCGGCAAGATCACCTTCTGGACGCTGTTCATCGGCTTCCACGGCACGTTCCTCGTCCAGCACTGGCTGGGCGCCGAGGGCATGCCGCGCCGGTACGCCGACTACCTGGCGGCCGACGGCTTCACCGCGCTGAACACGATCTCGACGATCAGCTCGTTCGTGCTCGGCCTGTCGATCCTGCCGTTCTTCTACAACGTGTGGAAGACCGCCAAGTACGGCAAGAAGGTCGAGGTCGACGACCCGTGGGGCTACGGCCGTTCGCTGGAGTGGGCGACCTCCTGCCCGCCGCCGCGGCACAACTTCCTCACCCTGCCGCGGATCCGCAGCGAATCCCCGGCGTTCGACCTGCACCACCCGGAGATCGTCGCGCTCGAACAGCAGCAGCTTGAGCACGCGCACGCCGGGGCCATCGCGGGCGGCAAGGAGGCCGGCAAGTGAAGGTCCAAGGCAAGATGTTCATCTGGCTGAGCGTCTTCGTCCTCGCCATGGCGGTCGTCTATGGCGTCTGGTCGAAGGAGCCGGCCGGTACGACGGCCCTCTTCCTCGCGTTCGGCCTGTGCATCATGGTCGGCTTCTACCTCGGCTTCACGGCCAAGCGGGTCGACACGGGCGCACAGGACAACAAGGACGCGGACGTCGCGGACGACGCCGGCGAGCTGGGCTTCTTCAGCCCGCACAGCTGGCAGCCGCTGTCCCTGGCCGTCGGCGGCGCCCTCGCCTTCCTGGGGGTCGCGGTCGGCTGGTGGCTGCTGTACTTCTCGGCGCCGCTGCTCCTGGTCGGGCTGTGGGGCTGGGTGTTCGAGTACTACCGCGGTGAGAACCGCACCCAGTAGCACCCGCTGAACGCCGTCGAGGCCGGACACTCCGTCAGGAGCGTCCGGCCTCACGCTTTTGCCGCACGCCGGGTAGCTCGTACGAGTGACTCGGCGCGCAGGGTCGGGGTGTGGTTCCTAGCGTGAAGCCATGACCCACCCGAGCCGCACGCCCCGCCCCCGCACAGTCGTCCGCTGCACCCTGCTGGTGAGCGCTCTGGTCGCGGGCGCCACCGCCTGCGGCTCGGGCGGACATCCGCTCGCCGCCCGGCCCTTCGACGCGACCGGCCAGGTCGTCTTCGCCGGGTTCCCGCAGGGCGGGCACAAGGCGGACCCCGACAAACCCCTGGAGATCACCGTCAAGGACTCCGAGGGCCCGCTCACCGACGTCACCGTCGTGGACGCCACAGGGCGCTTCGTCGCGGGCGAACTCGCCGCCGACGGCCGCCGCTGGCACTCCACCGAGCCCCTCGCCGCGAACGCCCACTACACGGTCCGCGTGAGCACCGAGGACGACGACGGCGCCCCCGGCCGCCGGGTCCTCACCTTCGACACGGGCACGCCGGCCTCCAAGAAGCGCCTCGACGTCACCTTCGGCCCCGACGCGGGCACCTACGGCGTGGGCCAGCCCATCACGGCGACGCTCAGCCAGCCCGTCAAGGACCCCGCCCAGCGCTCCGTCGTCGAACGTGCCCTCAAGGTCGACTCCACCCCGTCCGTCCCCGGCGCCTGGCACTGGGTCGACGACAAACAACTCCACTACCGCCCCAAGGACTACTGGCCCGCCCAGGCGAGAATCCGCGTCCACAGCTACCTCGACGGCATCAAGATCGGCGACCGCCTCTGGGGCACGAAGACGAAGGACCTGAACCTCAAGATCGGCGACAAGGTGATCGCGGTGACGGACGCCTCGTCCCACTGGATGACCGTCTACAAGAACGGCGAGGAGATCAACTCCATCCCCGTCACCACCGGCAAACCGGGCTTCGAGACCCGAAACGGCGTCAAGGTCGTCCTCGGCAAGGAGTACTACGTCCGTATGCGAGGCACGACGGTAGGCATCAGCGCGGGCTCCTCGGAGGGCTACGACCTCCCCGTCTACTACGCCACCCGCGTCACCTGGAGCGGCGAATACGTCCACGCCGCCCCCTGGTCCGTCGACTCCCAGGGCTCCGCCAACGTCTCCCACGGCTGCACCGGCATGAGCACCGACAACGCCGCCTGGTTCTTCGAACACATCCGCGAGGGCGACGTCGTCAAGGTCGTCAACAGCTACGGCGACGACATGGAACCTTTCGGCAACGGCTTCGGCGACTGGAACGTCACCTGGAAGAAGTGGAACGAGGGAAGCGCGTTGACGGGGAAGAAGGCGTCCCCGAGGGATGAGACCAGATTGACGCCGGAAGCGGTGTGAAACCCAAGGGGCGCGGGGCTGTATCCATTAGCGGCTCCGCCGCGGGGCGCGACCAGCCACCGTGGCGGGTTGGCCGCGCACCCACAGAACCCCCCACCCCTCTAGGCGCTCTGAAGCCTCTCCTGCCGCAACAGAGAGGCCAACGCAGACGCGAACTCCACCGGCTCCACCGGAAGCGTCACAGCGGCATCTGCACGGCTCCACGTGGCCAGCCACGCATCCTGCGGACGCCCCATCAGAATCAGCACAGGCGGGCAGTTGAAGATCTCGTCCTTCAACTGACGGCAGAGCCCCATCCCCCCCATGGGAACGGCCTCCCCGTCGAGGACGACAACATCGATGCCCCCCTTGTCCAGCTCGCGGATCACCGCGGCCGGCGTCGCGCACTCCACGAAACTCACCGACGGAGCGTCAGGCGCCGGACGCCGACCGGTCGCCAGCCTCACCTGCTCCCGCGTACCCGAGTCGTCGCTGTAGACCAGCACCGTGGCGGTCGGCTGCATCGTTCCTCCGTGACTTCGGCGACATTGGCGTCGTACGGAAAGGCCCATTCGGGCGGATGCTACTCCCCGCGACGCCCGGCTGAACACCACGTCAACACCGGTTCGGCGGGTAGTGACACTCCGAACGGCACCCCCCGGAGTGAGGGCGGGATAAGCGACCGACATAATGTCGGTCGTGGCGACAGCAACGACAGCAGAAAACGGGCACGCGCACCCGTCGGTCAACCGGCCGAACCTCACCAGCGTCGGAACCATCATCTGGTTGGCATCCGAGCTGATGTTCTTCGCGGCCCTCTTCGCGATGTACTTCACCCTCCGATCGGTGACCGGACCGGATCACTGGAAGGAGATGGCGTCGTCCCTGAACTTCCCGTTCTCGGCGACCAACACCACGATCCTGGTGCTCTCCTCCCTCACCTGCCAGCTCGGCGTCTTCGCCGCGGAGCGCGGCGACGTGAAGAAGCTCCGGGGCTGGTTCATCATCACGTTCGTGATGGGCGCGATCTTCATCGGCGGCCAGATCTACGAGTACACCGAGCTGGTCAAGGAGGACGGCCTCTCGCTCTCCTCCGACCCGTACGGCTCGGTGTTCTACCTGACCACCGGCTTCCACGGGATGCACGTGACGGGCGGTCTGATCGCCTTCCTCTTCGTTCTCGGCCGTACCTACGCGGCCAAGAGGTTCACGCACGAGCAGGCGACCGCCGCGATCGTCGTGTCCTACTACTGGCACTTCGTCGATGTCGTCTGGATCGGCCTGTTCGCGACGATCTACATGATCAAGTAGCCAGGGCTGATCCCGCCCGCGTTACCGCAACGCACATCCCAGAAGCATCGACGCCGAAGATCCTGACACCGGGGAAATCCGTGAAAAAGCTCTCCGCACGACGACGCCATCCCATGGCGGCGCTCGTCGTCCTACTCCTCGCGCTGGCGTGCACGGGGGGGCTGTACGCCGTGTTCGCGCCCGCGGACAAGGCGAAGGCTGACGAAACCGCCCAGTCCCTGACCATCGAGGAGGGGAAGAAGCTCTACGCCGTCGGCTGCGCCAGCTGCCACGGCACCGGCGGTCAGGGCGGCTCCGACGGTCCGAGCCTGGTCGGTGTCGGCGCCGCGGCGGTCGACTTCCAGGTCGGCACCGGCCGCATGCCGGCCGCGACCTCCCAGGGCGCCCAGGTGCCCCGGAAGAAGGTCATCTACACGCAGGCGAAGATCGACCAGCTCGCCGCGTACATCTCCTCCCTGGGTGCCGGCCCGTCCGTCCCGACGAAGGCCGAGTACGGCCCCGACGGCGCCGACATCGCCAAGGGCGGCGAACTGTTCCGCACCAACTGCGCGCAGTGCCACAACTTCACCGGCAAGGGCGGTGCCCTGACGAAGGGCAAGTTCGCCCCGACGCTGGAGGGCGTGGACCCGAAGCACATCTACGAGGCCATGCAGACCGGCCCGCAGAACATGCCGTCCTTCGGCGACGGAACGCTCTCGGTGCAGAACAAGAAAGACGTCATCGCGTACCTGAACGCGGTCAACGGTGACGAGACCGTGAACCCCGGCGGGCTGGAGCTGGGCGGCCTCGGCCCGGTCAGCGAGGGCCTGTTCGCCTGGATCTTCGGCCTCGGCGCACTCGTCGCGGTCGCCGTCTGGGTCGCCGCTCGGACCGCAAAGGCCAAGAAGTCATGAGTACCCAAGACATTCCAGAAGAGAGCCTGCCCGCAGAGCAGGACCACGCGCACGGCCCGGTGGACCGCGCGGACGAGCAGCACCCGTTCGCCGACCCCGGCCTCCCGCCCCACGAGCACCGTATCCAGGACATCGACGAGCGGGCCGCCAAGCGGTCCGAGCGCACCGTCGCCCTCCTGTTCACGGTCTCGATGCTGGCCACTGTCGCCTTCATCGCCTCCTACGTCGCGATCCCGCACGACAAGTCGGTCTTCATCTTCCCGCTCGGCCACCTCAACGCGCTGAACTTCGCGCTGGGCGTCAGCCTCGGCATCGCGCTGTTCACCATCGGCGCGGGCGCGGTCCACTGGGCCCGCACCCTGATGTCCGACGAGGAGATCGCCGACGAGCGCCACGCGATCGAGGCGCCCCCCGAGGTCAAGGCCAAGGTTCTGGCCGACTTCAAGCAGGGCGCCAAGGAGTCGGCGCTCGGCCGCCGCAAGCTGATCCGCAACACGATGTTCGGCGCGCTGGCGATGTTCCCGCTCTCCGGTGTCGTCCTGCTGCGCGACCTCGGCCCGCTGCCCGGTACCAAGCTGCGCACGACGCTGTGGGCCAAGGGCAAGGTCATCGTCAACATGAACACGAACGAGCCGCTGCGTCCCGAGGACGTCGCGGTCGGGTCGCTGACCTTCGCCAAGCCCGAGGGCCTGGAGGAGCACGACCACGAGTTCCAGACGGAGATCGCCAAGGCGGCCCTGATGATCATCCGGATCCAGCCGGAGAACATCAAGGACAAGCGAGAGCTTGAGTGGTCGCACGACGGCATCGTGGCCTACTCGAAGATCTGCACCCACGTCGGTTGCCCGATCTCGCTGTACGAGCAGCAGACGCACCACGCGCTCTGCCCCTGCCACCAGTCCACCTTCGACCTCTCCGACGGCGCCCGGGTGATCTTCGGCCCCGCCGGTCACGCCCTGCCGCAGCTGCGCATCGGCGTCAACGACGAGGGCTACCTTGAAGCGCTCGGCGACTTCGACGAGCCCGTCGGTCCTTCGTTCTGGGAGCGCGGATGAGCACCACGACCACCGAGGAGTCCCGCGAACGCGGGAAGGCACCGGCCGGCGAGCGCATCGCCGACTGGGCCGACGGCCGGCTCGGGATCTACTCCCTCGCCAAGGCCAACATGCGCAAGATCTTCCCCGACCACTGGTCGTTCATGCTGGGCGAGATCTGCATGTACAGCTTCATCATCATCATCCTCACGGGTGTGTATCTGACGCTGTTCTTCCACCCGTCGATGAACGAGGTGGAGTACCACGGCGCGTACGTCCCGCTCCAGGGACAGCTGATGAGCGAGGCGTTCGCCTCGACCATGCACATCTCGTTCGAGGTGCGCGGCGGTCTGCTCATCCGGCAGATCCACCACTGGGCGGCGCTGATCTTCGTCGCCGCGATGATGATCCACATGATGCGCGTCTTCTTCACGGGCGCGTTCCGCAAGCCGCGTGAGGTCAACTGGCTGTTCGGCTGGCTGCTGCTGGTGCTGTCGCTGTTCACCGGCTTCACCGGCTACTCGCTCCCGGACGACCTGCTCTCCGGTACCGGTGTGCGGTTCATCGAGGGCGTGCTGCTGTCGATCCCGGTGGTCGGCACGTACCTGTCGTTCTTCATCTTCGGCGGGGAGTTCCCCGGCGGCGACTTCGTGGCCCGCTTCTACTCGGTCCACATCCTGCTGCTGCCGGGCATCATGCTCGGCCTGATGGTGGCCCACCTGATCCTGGTCTTCTACCACAAGCACACGCAGTTCGCGGGTCCCGGCAAGACGAACAACAACGTCGTCGGCATGCCCCTGCTGCCTGTGTACATGGCGAAGGCCGGCGGGTTCTTCTTCCTGGTCTTCGGTGTCATCGCGGTCATCGCGGCCGTCGCGCAGATCAACCCGATCTGGGCGATCGGTCCTTACCGCCCCGACCAGGTGTCGACCGGCGCCCAGCCCGACTGGTACATGGGCTTCGCCGAGGGTCTCGTCCGCGTGATGCCGGGCTGGGAGATCAACTTCGCGGGCCACACGCTCGTCCTGGGCGTGTTCATCCCGATCGTGATCTTCCCGCTGGTGCTCGTCGCCATCGCCGTCTACCCCTTCGTCGAAGCCTGGGTCACCGGCGACAAGCGCGAACACCACATCCTGGACCGGCCGCGCAACACCCCGACCCGTACCGGGTTCGGTGTGGCCTGGCTGACCGCGTACTTCGTGATGCTGATCGGTGGTGGGAACGACCTCTGGGCCACCCACTTCCACCTCTCCATCAACGCGATCACCTGGTTCGTCCGGATCGGCTTCTTCGTCCTTCCGGTTCTCGCGTTCATCCTCACCAAGCGGATCTGCCTCGGCCTCCAGCGCCGCGACAAGGACAAGGTGCTGCACGGTCGCGAGACCGGCACCATCAAGCGCCTGCCGCACGGTGAGTTCATCGAGATCCACGAGCCGCTCAGCCAGGAGCAGCTGCACACGCTCACCGCGCACGAGCAGTACGAGCCGGTCGCGATCGGCGCCACGGTCGACGAGAACGGCGTCCAGCGCAAGGTGAAGGGCACGGAGAAGCTCCGCGCCAAGCTCAGCGAGTCGTACTACGGCGAGGACAGCCAGATCGCCAAGCCGACCGTCGAGGAGTACAAGGAGATCACGAGCGGCCACGGCCACCACTGATCCCGCACCCGGGTGCAGCCCGGGAACGTCGCCACAGAAGGACCCCGCCCGATTCCCGGACGGGGTCCTTCGGCATGTGCGTGAGCTGGATAGGGT
The DNA here is from genome assembly GCF_054880855.1 of Streptomyces sp. S6. Lineage (NCBI taxonomy): Bacteria > Bacillati > Actinomycetota > Actinomycetes > Kitasatosporales > Streptomycetaceae > Streptomyces > Streptomyces sp. S6. The sequence goes on from NZ_JBTYMC010000042.1 coordinate 29,801, forward strand.
GAGCACACACTTTTCGCACGAACACCCTGGAGCGGCCGTATGAGCGCTGTGACCCCCGCTGGAGGCGACACCGCGGCGGGCCGTTCCTGGCCCGAGGTGCTGAACGCCCTGCTGTCCGGGCACGACCAGAGCGCCGACGCGACCGCCTGGGCGATGGACCGCATCATGCGCGGTGAGGCGACGGACGCGCAGATCGCCGGGTTCGTGGTGGCGCTGCGGGCCAAGGGCGAGACGGTCGAGGAGATCACCGGCGTCGTCCGCGCGATGTACGAGCACGCCAACACGATCGAGGTGTCCGGCCGTACGGTCGACATCGTCGGCACGGGCGGAGACGGCGCCAAGACGGTCAACATCTCCACCATGTCGGCGCTCGTGGTCGCCGGGACCGGCGCGAAGGTCGTCAAGCACGGCAACCGCGCCGCGTCCTCCGCCTCGGGCGCCTCCGACGTCCTGGAGAAACTCGGCGTCAATCTCCAGCTGACGCCCAAGCGGGTCGCGGAAGTCGCCGAGGAAGCGGGCATCACCTTCTGCTTCGCCGTCAAGTTCCACCCGGCACTGCGCCATGTCGCCGCCGCGCGGGGCCAGTTGGGCATCCGCACGGTCTTCAACGCGCTGGGCCCCCTGACGAACCCGGCCCGCGTGAAGTCCCAGGCGGTAGGCGTCGCCGACCCCCGCATGGCCCCCATGATCGCGGGCGTCCTGGCGGACCGGGGCAACTCCTCCCTGGTCTTCCGGGGCGACGACGGCCTGGACGAGCTGACGACGACGGCCACCTCCCGCGTCTGGATCGTCGGCGACGGCAAGGTCACGGAGGAACGCTTCGACCCTCGCGAGGTCGGCATCGAGTTGGTCCCTGTAGAGGCGCTGCGGGGCGGCGACCCGTCGTACAACGCAGAGGTGGCCCGCCGGCTCCTGAGCGGTGAGCAGGGCCCGGTACGGGACGCCGTCCTGCTGAACTCGGCGGCGGCGCTGGTGGCGCTGGACCCGGGGACGGGGACGCTGGCGGAGCAACTGAGGGCGGGGATGGAGAAGGCGGCGGAGTCGATCGACTCGGGGGCGGCGAGGGAGACGCTGGACCGCTGGGTGAGGGCGACGAACAAGTAGGGGGAGCGGCCCTGGGGAAAAGCGGCGCAGCCGCTTTTCCTTTCAGGGGCGCGGACAACCACGGCGAACCCGCACCTGCAACACCACAGCTCCCCCCGAGCTCTTAGACGTCCCGCAATCCGGACAGAACTTGCGCCCCCGCAATCACCTCATCTAATTTCTGAACCAGGTCATGAGTGACAGTCAACAGGCCCCGGCCGACTGTCCGGCAACCCTCCGTCCGTGGCGGGGTGCCCCGGGTGAAGACCAGGCCGTGTGCAGCGAGGTGCACGGCAAGCGCGGACCCTCCTGACACCGGGGGTCCTGGTCGTCGAGGAGCGTCAGCATGTCCGCACCCACTTTCACCCCCGCCCAGCAGATCTGCGCCCCCCTGGCCGTCCTGGGCCGAGACGTCACCGTCCCCCTGGTCACCGGCGGCGAGGTCACTTACGCGGCCCTGGACTACGCGGCCAGCGCCCCCGCGCTCCAGCGGGTGTGGGACGACGTCGCCGCGTACGCCCCGTACTACGGCAGTGTCCACCGGGGCGCCGGCTACCTCTCCCAGCTCTCCACGGACCTCTTCGAGTCGGCCCGCAGGACGGTCGCGGAGTTCCTGGACTGCCGTGAGGACGACGAGCTGATCTTCACGCGCTCGACGACGGACTCCCTGAACCTGCTGGCCCGCGCGGTCCCCGCCAACTGCCAGGTGTACGTGTTCGAGACGGAGCACCACGCCTCCCTGCTCCCCTGGCAGCACACGGCGGTCACGTACCTCGACGCCCCCCGCACCCCGGAGGAGGCCGTCAGCACCCTGGCCCGCGCCCTGGAGGCCCGCGACACCACGGCCCCCGCCCTCGTCTGCGTGACCGGCGCCTCGAACGTCACCGGGGAACTCTGGCCGGTCCGCGAACTCGCGGCGACAGCGCACGCGCACGGCGCCCGGATCGTCCTGGACGCCGCGCAGCTCGCCCCGCACCACCCGGTGTCCGTGCGGGACCTGGACGTCGACTGGGTGGCCTTCTCTGGGCACAAGCTGTACGCCCCGTTCGGCGCGGGCGTCCTCGCCGGCCGTACGGACTGGCTGCACGCGGCGGAGCCGTACCTCGCGGGCGGAGGCGCGAGCCGTGCGGTGAGCCGGGCGGCGGACGGCTCGGTCGAGGTGGAGTGGCACGAGAGCGCCGCCCGCCACGAGGCCGGTTCGCCGAACGTGATCGGCGCCTACGCGATCGCCTCGGCGTGCAGGGCGCTGACGGAGGAGGGGTTCGACAGCCTCGTCGCCCGCGAGCACCACCTGATCCGCACGGTCCGCGAAGGGCTGGCGGACGTCCCCGAGGTCCGTGTCCTGTCCCTCTTCGGCGACGACGCCCCGCGAGTGGGCGTCCTCTCCTTCGTGGTGGACGGCTGGAACAGCTCCCACTTCGCCGCCGCGCTCTCCGCCGAGTACGGCATCGGCGTCCGCGACGGCCTCTTCTGCGCGCACCCGCTCGTCAGCCACCTGCTGGGCGCGGCGGCGGCGAAGGCGGGGGAGTGCGGCGAGGCGACCTCCCTCAACGCGATCCGCGTGAGCTTCGGCGCGGGCACCCCGGACGAGCACGTCGACCGGTTCGTGACGGCCGTCCGCGAACTGGTCACGCAGGGCGCCAAGCTGACGTACCGGACGGAGAACGGCCGCTGCGTGCCGGCCGGCTCCTAGGAGTCCAGGCCGATCGCGAACGCCGCCTCCAGGTCGTGCTGGGAGTACGCGCGGAACGCGACGTGCGTGTCCGTGACCTCTACACCCGGGATCTTGCTGATGCGGCCGGGGATCACGTCGGCGAGGTCCTCGTGCTCGCGCACCCGGACCATGGCGATCAGGTCGTACGTGCCGGTCACCGAGAACACCTCGGTCACGCTCTCCAGGGAGGCGATCTCCTCGGCGATCTCCGGAATCCGGTCCACGCTGGTCTTGATCAGGACGATCGCGGTGATCACGGCTGGTTCTCTCCCTCGGGGACAGGTACTGGGGTGGCGCCAACTGTAGCCGTAGGGGTGAATCGCGCCCACGCGTAGAGGAAGCCCAGCGTGAAGCCCACGACGTGGGCCAGGTAGGCGACTCCGGGGCCGGTGGCGGGGTGGCGGGCGGCCAGCCACTGGAGGGTGGCCCAGAAGGGCAGGACGAGCCAGGCGGGGAAGCGCAGGGGGAGGAAGAAGAGGAAGGGCAGGAGACTGGTGACGCGCGCCCGTGGGAAGAGGTAGAGGAAGGCCCCGAGGACGGCCGAGATCGCCCCGGACGCCCCCACGAGGGGCTGCGCGGAGGTCGCGTTGGCGGCGGCGTACCCCAGGAGGGCCAGGCAGCCGCAGCCGAGGAAGAAGAGCGTGAACTCGACCCGGCCCATGCGCTCCTCGGTCATCGCCCCGAAGACGTAGAGGAAGAGCATGTTGCCGAGCAGATGGACCCAGCCACCGTGCACGAACAGCGCGGTGAGCAAGGTGAGCGCGGCACGCGGCGACCCCTCGAAGAGCTCGACGGGGACGACGCCCCAGCGGTGGTAGTAGGCGGCCTGCGCCACCGCGTCGAGCCCCGACGCCGGGCCGAGGACGAAGACCGCGCAGCACAGCGCGATCAGTCCGAACGTCACCGGAGCGGACGGGCGCCACCTCTTGATCATGGCTACAGAGCATGACGTAATCCCGTATACCGGCCGATATCGCCTCGCCGTCGTGGACGGACGGGCGGCCGGTCCCCGCCAGGCCGTAGGGTTACGGCCACACGCACCGGGGCACGCCCCCGGCGCACGGCCAAGAAAAGGAGCGGACGGTTCCGATGACGGTTACCCTGCCCACCGCCACCACCCGGTGGCGCTGCACCCTCTGCGGAAACCTCACCCGGTTCGACGTGACCCGCTCCTCGAAGGTCGTGGAGTACGTCCACCTCGACCTGGCCGGAGAACCGAAGGTCGAGGAGCGCGAGGTGGTCAGTGAGACCATCGAGTCGGTGCGCTGCCGCTGGTGCAACGCAGTCGATCAGGTGGAACTCGTGGACAGGCCGGGCGCCGACTCCTGACAGGGAGCGGCCCCGCACGGCAAGTGGGGTGTGACGACGGATGGCGGAGACCACAGGCGAGCCGGGGGACGGCGCCGCCGAGGTGCTCGACCGCCCGCTGCCCGACGGCGTGCGCCGCAGGGTCGTCCAGATCGTGTCGGACGGCTTCGGCGGGCTGACCCTCGGTGAACTGCCCGCGCATCTCGTGTACGAGCGGATGGGCGCCGCGTACGGCACGTTCGGGGACGCGGACGCACAGATCAACGGGGACTCTGCGGGGTTCCACCGGATCGAGCGGGGC
>NZ_JBTYMC010000043.1:0-34124 GCF_054880855.1 Streptomyces sp. S6
GGCGGTGGTGTCGCCGTCGATGCCGGGGCGCCAGCCGTTGTCGAGGGCGCGGCGGGCGATGTTGGGGCCGCTGGCGATGCGTTCGACGCAGCCGCGCGCACCGCAGGGGCAGGGGTCGCCGTCGAGGTCGACGGAGATGTGCCCGATGTGACCGGCGTTCCCGGTGGGCCCGGGGTGCAGCCGGCCGTTCAGGACGAGGCCGCCGCCGACCCCGGTGGACACGACCATGCACAGCGCGTTGTCGTACCCCCGCGCGGCCCCCTGCCAGTGCTCGGCGGCCGTGATCGCCACCCCGTCGCCGATCAGCTCGACGGGCAGGTCACCGGTGACCGCGCGCACCCGCGCGACGAGCGGGAACCCGCGCCAGCCGGGCACGTTGACAGGGCTGACCGTGCCCTCGGAGGCGTCCACGGGACCCGCGCTGCCGATGCCGACACCGCGCACGCGGTCCCACAGCGGCGACGACGTCAGCTCCCCGAGCACGCCCTCCACCGCGCCCATCACTGTCTCGCCGTTCTCCCGCGCGGGAGTCGGCCGCTGGGCGCGGACCAGGATCGTGCCGTCGCCGTCCACCAGGGCTCCGGCGATCTTGGTGCCGCCGATGTCGAGCGCGGCCACGAGGTCGGTGTGCGTCAAAGTCTCGGTTCTCCCCGGATCGACCGACGAAATACGCTTGCCGGTCCGGCGGTGGGGGACGCGGACCGTGATAGGTGAGGGACAGTGTCTCCGCATCTGACAACGTTGTCCAGGCTCTATGCTCGACGCCACATCCTCATACAACCCCAGGGATCGCGCGACCCCCCGCAAACCCGGACATCGCCGTACCCCCGAGGCCGACAGGAACAGGACCCCGCATCGTGCCAGAGACGCCCCGACGCGCCGCCCCCCTCACCGCCGCCCGCTACGGCACCCGTCCCACGATGAAGGACGTCGCCGCGCGCGCGGGAGTCGGCCTCAAGACCGTCTCCCGCGTGGTCAACGGCGAACCCGGCGTCACCCCCGAGACGGAGCGGCGCGTCCAGGAGGCCATAGAGGCTCTCGGCTTCCGCCGCAACGACAGCGCGCGGGTCCTGCGCAAGGGGCGCACGGCGAGCATCGGGCTGGTCCTGGAGGACCTCGCCGACCCGTTCTACGGCCCGCTGAGCCGCGCGGTCGAGGAGGTCGCCCGTTCGCACGGCGCGCTGCTGATCAACGGCTCCAGCGCCGAGGACCCCGAGCGGGAGCAGGAACTGGCGCTGGCGCTGTGCGCGCGGCGGGTGGACGGGCTCGTGGTGATCCCGGCGGGCGACGACCACCGCTATCTGGAGCCGGAGATCAAGGCGGGCGTCGCGACGGTGTTCGTGGACCGACCGGCCGGGCGGATCGACGCCGACTGCGTCCTGTCCGACAACTTCGGCGGGGCCCGCGAGGGCGTCACCCACCTCGTCTCGCACGGCCACCGGCGCATCGGGTTCATCGGCGACATGCCCCGCATCCACACGGCCGCCGAGCGCCTGCGCGGCTACCGGGCCGCCCTGGAGGACGCCGGGATAGCCGCCGAGGACGACTGGATGTCCCTCGGCGTCACCAGCCCCGAGCGGGTGCGCCGCGCCGCCGAGGGCATGCTGTCGGGGCCCTCGCCGGTCACTGCGATCTTCGCCGGGAACAACCGGGTGACCGTCACCGTCATCCGCGTCCTCGCCGAACACTCCCGACGCGTCGCCCTCGTCGGCTTCGACGACCTCGAACTCGCCGACCTCCTCCAGCCCGCCGTCACCGTCGTCTCCCAGGACGCCGCGATCATCGGCCGCACCGCTGCGGAACGCCTCTTCCAGCAACTCGAAGGGGGGTACACGGCTCCCGAGCGCATCGTGCTGCCGACCCGGTTGATCACGCGGGGGTCGGGGGAGCTGGCGCCGGAGGAGTGAGGGGGGGTGGGGTGTGGGGTGTGATGTGTGGGGTGTGATGTAGCGGGGCCGCACAGGGCGGCACGTGATGTGTGATGTAGCGGGGCCGCACGAGGGAGCGTGCGCTGTGTGATGAATGATGTGTGATGCATCGGAGCCGCGCGGGACAGCAAGCACTGCGTGATACGTGAGGCCCTACCACCCACCCCCGCCCACATGCTGTATGAAACCCCACATGCCCCCACCCCCCACCCTCACCTCCCTGGGCCTGGCCCAAGCCCCCCGAGACCACCCCCTCACCTACCCCGGCCCCTGGCCCCCCGCCTCCGCCCTCCTCCAAGGCGACCGCCTCCTCCCCCTCGACCGCCTGACCCACCCCGACCGCACCCCGGTCCTGGCCGTCGGCTCGAACGCCTGCCCCGCCCAACTCCGGCACAAGATGGACGAGTTCGGGATCGCATCCCCCGTCCCGATGACGAAGGCGAAGGTCACCGGCCTCGATGTGGGCGTCTCGGCGCACGTGAGCCGGATGGGGTACGTCTCCGCGTCGCCCGTCCACGCCCCGGGCGCCGGCAGGGAGTTGTTCGTCATCTGGCTGGACGATGAGCAGCTGAGGGTGGTGGACGCCAGCGAGGGCGCGGACTCTCCCGAGGGGAACTACGCCCGAGTGCCGCTGCCCGAGCCGGAGTTCAGGGTGGTGCTGGAGAACGGCCATGGGCTGCCGGGAACTTACGTGTACGTCAACCGCCACGGCGTCCTGCACGACGGCACGGGCACCCCGCGCCGCCACGTCGACCAGCGCACGCTGATCTCCGAACTCCTCAAGGGGTCGGCCGGGTTGAGGCGGCTGTTCGGCGAGTCCCCGGAGGAGTTCTGTGCTCGGGCGCGGGCGGACGCGGAGTTGTGCGAGCGGGGGACCCGGCTGCTGAGGGAGGAGAAGCTGGTCACGGCGTCCGGCCTGGAGCACCTGACCGCACCGAGGCGGCGCGGCCGGAACTCTTCCGTGCGGATCACGCCGGGAGGGCCGCCGAGTTAGGGTCGAAGTACGGCGTCGCGTGCCGGTCACCGTCCCGGTGCGGCATGGAGGCGCCCGTGAGGCTGCCTTGCGGAGGCAATCCACACATGTCTGTCGAACTGAACCACACCATCGTGCACTCTGTGGACCAGGAGAAGTCGGCCCACTTCCTCGCGGACGTCCTCGGTCTTGAGGTCGGTCCGCAGTTCGGTCCGTTCCTCCCCGTCGACACCGCGAACGGCGTGACGCTGGACTTCCTGACCGTGCCGGCGGAGTCCATCACCAGGCAGCATTACGCCTTCCTCGTCTCCGACGAGGAGTTCGACGCGGCCTTCGCCCGGATCGAGGCGGCGGGGATCGAGTACTTCGACGATCCGCACACCCCGCGCGCGGGCCGGATCAACCACCTCTACGGCGGACGTGGCCTGTACTTCATGGATCCGTCCGGGCACGCGATGGAGATCATCACCCGCCCGTACGGCAACGAGGAGTAGCCCTCGACGGCACCTGAACAGGCCGAGTTCCAGCGCCGCTCCCTCTGAATGCCTCCCTCACCGCCGCCCCGCGAACCCCTCCAGTTCCTCCCGCGTGAGCCCGCTCGCCCCCGCCACCTCCCCCGCGTCCAGCGCCCCGCAGTCCAGCCCGCGCAGCAGATACCCGCTGAGTGCCTTCGCGGTGGCCGGTTCGTCCATGACGTCCCCGGTGGTGCGGCTGGCGTAGCGGGAGAGGCGGGCGGCGGCCTGGGCGTACCCCTCGCGGTAGAAGGCGAAGACGGCGGCGTACCGGGTGGGGAGGTGCCCGGGGTGCATGTCCCAGCCCTGGTAGTAGGCGCGGGCGAGAGCGCGCCGGGTCAGCCCGTAGTGCAGGCGCCACGCGTCGTGGACCTGCTCGGTGGGGCCGACCGGCAGGACGTTGGTGGAGCCGTCGCAGACGCGGACGCCGGTGCCCGCGGCGGCGACCTGCATGACGGCCTTGGCGTGGTCGGCGACGGGGTGGTCGCTGGCCTGGTGGGCGGCGGAGACGCCGAGGGAGGCGCTGTAGTCGAAGGTGCCGTAGTGCAGGCCGGTGGCGCGGCCCTCGGCGGCGTCGATCATGCGGGCGACGGTCGCGGTGCCGTCGGCGGCGAGGACGGCCTGGCTGGTCTCGATCTGGATCTCGAAGCCGATCCGCCCGGCGGTAAGGCCGCGCGCCTTCTCGAACGCCTCCAGGAGCCGGACCATGGCGGTGACCTGTTCGGGGTAGGTCACCTTGGGGAGCGTGAGGGTGAGTCCCTCGGGCAGCCCGCCCGCCTCCATGAGGCCGCTGAGGAAGATGTCGAGGGTGCGGATGCCCCGGTCGCGGACGGCGGCCTCCATGCACTTCATGCGGATACCGGTGTACGGCGCGGCGGTGCCGTCCCGGTGCGCGGCGGCGACCAGGCGGGCCGCCCGCGCGGCGTGCCGGTCCTCCTCGGCGTCGGGGCGGGGGCCGTAGCCGTCCTCGAAGTCGATCCGCAGGTCTTCCACCGGTTCGCGCTCCAGCTTGGCGCGCACGCGCGTGTGGACGTCCTCGGCGAGGTCGCCTGCGAGGCCGAGGACGGCGGCGAAGGAGGCGGCGTCCGGGGCGTGTTCGTCGAGGGCGGTGAGCGCGGCGTCGCCCCACGCGCGGATCGTGTCGGCGGCGAAGGCGTCACCGGGGACGTAGACGGTGTGGACGGGCTGGCGGGTGCCGGGGTCGCCCGGGTAGCGGCGGGCCAGTTCCGCGTCGACCGGGGCGAGGCGGGCGCCGATCTCCTCGCCGACGGCACGCTCCAGGCTCGTCACGACCGACTCCTGATGCCCTTGCCCCATCCCACGCCCTCCGGTCTTCCACTTTTCCGCTCTACGGAATCAACACTCCACTGACGGAAGCCAACAACGGATCTCCCCGCCGGTCAACACCCCGTCCACGAAGCGGCCCGCACCACCCCGCACCCCTTCATCGTCGCGGCCCCCCTCAACGGTTCACCCCCACTGATCCTCTTCTTCACCCGGACCCTCTTTCGCACGACGGTTCGCACCCTCATCCTGATCCCCGAGGGGGAGGGGGCGCACATGACGGGCACCACCGGAGTGACGCGGCGCACGGGGCTGCGGACCGTGGCGGCGGCGGCCGTGGCCGTCCCGCTGCTCGGCACGGTGAGGGCCTCTCAGGCCCACGTCGACCGCGCCGAGTCCCCGGTGCCGCCCCCGAGGCGGCGTCCCGTGCAGCCCGTCCCCCCGCTGAGGGTCATGACCTTCAACCTCCGTTTCGCCAGCACCCGGGAGCCCAACAGCTGGGCCGCGCGCCGTCCCGTGACCCGTGAACTGCTCTTACGGGCGGCGCCGTCCGTCGTGGGCACCCAGGAGGGCGTGCGCGGGCAGATCCTGGACATCGCCGCCGACCTGGGCCCCCGGTACGCGTGGATCGGCACGGGGCTCGAAGGCCGGACGACGGACGAGTCGCTGGCCGTCTACTACGACACCGCGCGCCTGCGCCCCGTCTCGCACGGCACGTACGCCCTCTCCGACACGCCGGAGGACCTCGCGTCGAACACCTGGGGGGCGGCGTTCGTCCGGATGTGCACCTGGGTGCGGTTCCGGGACCTGCTGGGCCCCGGCCGGGAGTTCTACGTCCTCAACACGCACCTGGACCACCGCAGTCAGTACGCACGCGCGCGTGCGGCATCCCTGATCGCCGGGCGGATGACCGCGCTCGCCCTCCCCGCGCTGCTGATCGGCGACTTCAACGCGGCGGCACACGGCAACGAGGCGTACGACACGCTCCTGGGCGCGGGCCTCGTCGACACCTGGGACAGCGCCCTCACGCGCGGCCCGCTGTTCGGCACGTTCCACAACTACCGGGGTCTGGTGCCGGACGGCCGGCGCATCGACTGGGTGCTGGCCACCCCGGGGATTCGCGCCCGGCGAGCCTGGGCGGACACGTACACGCGCGCGGGCCAGTACCCGAGCGACCACCTGCCGGTGTGCGCGGACGTGGACCTGGCCTGACATCCGGCACAAGACCGAGGCCCCGCGCCCGGCGACACCGGACACAGGGCCTCGTAGAACCACCCGAGGATCAGCCCTTGCGGCTGTTGATCTCCTCGGTCAGCTGCGGCACGACGTCGAAGAGGTCGCCGACGACGCCGTAGTCGACGAGGTCGAAGATCGGGGCCTCGGGGTCCTTGTTGACCGCGACGATCGTCTTGGACGTCTGCATGCCCGCGCGGTGCTGGATCGCGCCGGAGATGCCGTTGGCGATGTAGAGCTGCGGCGAGACGGACTTGCCGGTCTGGCCGACCTGGTTGGTGTGCGGGTACCAGCCGGCGTCGACGGCGGCGCGGGACGCGCCGACGGCCGCACCGAGGGAGTCCGCGAGGGCCTCGATGATCGGGAAGTTCTCGGCTCCGTTGACGCCACGGCCGCCGGAGACGACGATCGCGGCCTCGGTCAGCTCCGGACGCCCGGTCGACTCGCGCGGGGTGCGGCCGGTGATCTTCGTGCCGGTGGCGGCGGCGGAGAACGACACGGCGAGCGCCTCGACCGCGCCTGCGGCCGGAGCGGCCTCGACGGCGGCGGAGTTGGGCTTGACGGTGATGACCGCGGTGCCCTTGACGGCGCGGGACTTGGTGGTGTAGGACGCGGCGAACACGGACTGCGTGGCCACCGGACCCTCGTCACCGGCCTCCAGGTCGGTCGCGTCGGTGATCAGACCGGCCTCGATGCGCAGCGCGAGACGGGCGGCGATCTCCTTGCCCTCGGCGGAGGAGGAGACCAGGACGGCGGCCGGGGAGACGGCGGCGACGGCGGCCTGGAGGGCCTCGACCTTCGGGACGACGAGGTAGTCGGCGTACTCGGACGCGTCGTGCGTCAGCACACGGACCGCGCCGTGCTCGGCGAGCACGGCGGCGGTGTCGGCGGCGCCGTTGCCCAGCGCGACGGCGACGGGCTCGCCGATGCGGCGCGCGAGCGTCAGCAGCTCAAGGGTGGGCTTGCGGACGGCACCGTCCGCGTGGTCGACGTAGACGAGGACTTCAGCCATTACTACTCCTGGACGAGAACCCCGAACTTCAGCCGGGGCAAGGTTGGTTGACTGCTACGCTCGCGTCCGTGCCAACAGGCACCGGACAGGGCTTGTCCGTCACGAGGCTGTCCCGCAGTCGAGTGAGAAGCCTCTTCGGGGGCGGAGTCACGGGATTGCTCTCCTGCGAGGCAGAGCACTCCGAGGGGCGCGGGTCGCGTTGCAACCGGCCCGCGCCGCTCACCCCCTAGATGAACTTCTGGCCCGCGAGGAACTCAGCGAGCTGCTTGCCGCCCTCGCCCTCGTCCTTGACGATCGTGCCGGCGGTGCGGGCCGGGCGCTCGGTGGCCTCGTCGACCTTGGTCCAGGCGCCGTCGAGGCCGACCTCCTCGGCCTCGATGTCGAGGTCGGACAGGTCCCAGGACTGAACCGGCTTCTTCTTGGCGGCCATGATGCCCTTGAAGGACGGGTAACGCGCCTCGCCCGACTGGTCGGTGACGGAGACGACGGCCGGGAGGGAGGCCTCCAGCTGCTCCGAGGCGGCGTCGCCGTCGCGGCGGCCCTTGACGACGCCGCCTTCGACCTCCACCTGGGAGAGCAGGGTGACCTGCGGGACGCCGAGGCGCTCGGCGAGCAGCGCGGGGACGACACCGCCGCCGCCGTCGGTGGAGGCCATACCGGAGACGACCAGGTCGAAGCCGGCCTTCTCGATGGCCTTGGCCAGCACCAGGGAGGTGCCGATGGCGTCGGTGCCGTGCAGGTCGTCGTCCTCGACGTGGATGGCCTTGTCGGCGCCCATGGAGAGGGCCTTGCGCAGGGCGTCCTTGGCGTCCTCGGGGCCGACGGTGAGGACGGTGACCTCGACGTCGTCCTCCGAGTTCTCGGAGATCTGGAGAGCCTGTTCGACGGCGTACTCGTCGAGCTCGGAGAGCAGACCGTCCACGTCGTCACGGTCGACGGTCAGGTCATCGGCGAAGTGCCGGTCGCCGGTGGCGTCGGGCACGTACTTCACGGTGACAACGATCCTCAAGCTCACGCCGGCTCTCCTACTGCTTCGTCAGTTCTCGGCTGCCTACTTCCAGGCAGCATAGGCGCCTGAAGAGGCCGTTCCCGGACCGGGGGCGGCCCGCCTCCGTCCAGAATATTACTCACCAGTACAACCAGTTCATGCCCGCTAAGCAAGCGCTTTGAACTGTGACCTTCGCAACGCAGCGTAACCGGAACCCGACGGTCCCGCAGGGGGGCGGGGAAGCGGCCTCAGTCGCGCAGCGCGTTGAACCGCCCCTGGTGGTACAGCAGGGGCCGTCCCGCGCGCGTGGGGTCGCCGTGGACGACCTCGGCGAGCACGATGCGATGGTCGCCGGCGGGCACGCGCGTGTGCACGCGGCAGACGAGCCAGGCGAGGACGTCGTCCAGCACGGGCACCCCTTCGGGGCCCTCGTACCAGGAGGTGGGCGTGCCGAAGCGGTCGGCGCCGCTGCGGGCGAAGGTGGCGGCGAGGTCGGCCTGGTGCTCGCCGAGTATGTGCACCCCGACGTGCCGGGCACGGGAGATCGCGGGCCAGCTGGAGGCGCCGGTGCTGATGCCGAAGGAGAGCAGGGCGGGCTCGGCGGAGACGGAGGTGAGGGAGGTGGCGGTGAATCCGGCGGGGCCGCTCTCGCCGGGGGCGGTGATCACGGCCACACCGGCGGCGTGGCGCCGGAAGACGGAGCGCAGGAGGTCGGGGGAGGCGAGCTGGGCGGCGGCGAGGTCGGGCGAGGCCGTCATCGGGTGGTCCTTCGGAGAGGAGTGACGAGCGGGTCCGGGCGTGCTCAGCGGCCCGGACAGCGTGCGCTCGCGGTGCTCCGGGCCAGGTCGACGTGGGCCCGTCCGAAGAGAAGGGGTTCCTCAGGCATGACGTCAGGCTGACGACGGGTGGCATGTCCAGTCAAGGGCGTCCCGGCATCCGCGAGCTGCCGCCGCGTCACACCGCCTCCCCCAGCGCGGCGATGACGTCCGCCTTGCGCGGCTGGCCGCTCGCGCGCCGGACGACGTGCCCCTCGGCGTCGAGGACCAGCACGGTCGGCGTCTTGAGGATGCCGAGTTCGCGGACGAGGTCGAGGTGCTTCTCCGCGTCGATCTCGATGTGGGCGACGCCGGGCACCATCGCGGCCACCTCCCCGAGGGTCCTGCGGGTGGCGCGGCAGGGCGCGCAGAAGGCGCTGGAGAACTGGACGAGGGTGGCCCGCCCGCCGAGTTCGCCGCCGAGCCGGCCGGCGTCGAGCCGTCTGCCGTCGTCGCGTCCACGCACGCGTACCCTCCCGCCGCGCCGCCTGTGCAGCACTCCGTAGGCGCTCGCCGCCGCGAGCACCGCAACGCACACCATGAGTCCGGTCATCTGCTGCTCAAGCGTTCACGAGACTGCAAACATTCCCGTCTCCTCAGGGGATTTCCGGTGCGGAATGCTGGATTCATGGACATCGACGCACGTGGGCCCCGCTTCGGCGCGGCCGTCACGACCGCCGTTCTGGCGGTCGTCCTGATCACCGGCAGCGGCCGGCTCCTCGCCTGGCAGACGCTGGTGTTCGCGCTGGGCGCGGCGGGCGGAGTGGCCCGTTCGCCCTACGGGTGGGTCTTCAGAACCTTCGTACGGCCCCGGCTCGGCCCTCCGTCCGCGTTCGAGGCGCCGGAGCCGCCGAGGTTCGCACAGGCCGTCGGACTACTGTTCGCGGGCGTCGGACTGGCCGGATTCGGTCTGGACGCGCAGTGGCTGGGGCTGACGGCGACGGGGCTCGCGCTGGCGGCGGCGTTCCTCAACGCGGCGTTCGGTTACTGCCTGGGCTGCGAGTTGTACCTGCTCGCCCGGCGCGTCACCGTCCGCGCGGAGTGAACCGCGAGAGGCGACCGGAGTAAAGAAAAGATCAAAGACCGAGGTCGATCAAGGTCCGGACGTGACAAGAATCTCCGCTTCCGCCAGGAACCAGGACTGGCCCGCCGCACGTTCTTGGGGCACGATCTGCGACATGCCGTAAACCTACGGCTGCGTAACTTGCCCGCCGGGAGTCCCCTTCCCAGGCCGAGTGAAGGAAGGGTCCGCCTCACCCATGGCAGAGCTTGTCTACCGCCCAGCGATCGGTCTCGCGCAGACCCTGTTCAAGGTCTGGGACCTCAAGATCGACCTTCGGGGCTCGGAGAACATCCCGCGGTCGGGCGGAGCCGTGCTGGTGAGCAACCACATCAGCTACCTGGACTTCATCTTCGACGGTCTGGCGGCGCTCCCGCAGAAGCGCCTGGTGCGCTTCATGGCGAAGGAGTCCGTGTTCCGACACAAGGTCTCCGGTCCCCTGATGCGCAACATGAAGCACATCCCCGTCGACCGCAAGCAGGGCGAGGACGCCTACCAGCACGCGCTGGCCTCCCTGCGCGCCGGTGAGATCGTCGGCGTGTTCCCCGAGGCCACCATCTCGCAGTCCTTCACCCTGAAGAGCTTCAAGTCGGGCGCCGCGCGGCTCGCCCAGGAGGCGGGCGTCCCGCTCGTCCCCATGGCCGTCTGGGGCACGCAGCGGCTGTGGACGAAGGGGCACCCCCGCAACTTCAAGCGCAGCCACATCCCGATCACGATCCGGGTCGGCGAGGCGTTCGAGGCGTCCAAGGACAAGTACGCGGGCGCCGTCACCCGCCAGGTCCGCGAGCGCGTGCAGGAGCTTCTGGAGGCGGCTCAGCGCGCCTACCCGGTGCGCCCGAAGAACGCGAGCGACACCTGGTGGATGCCGGCCCACCTGGGCGGCACGGCGCCGACGCCGGAGCAGCTGAAGGCCGCCGGGATCGGCTGACCCCGGCCGGAACCGGCACCGCCGCCCGGACGTCCCTTGACTCCGGGTGGCGACAGGCGCCGCCCCACGGCGTATCCAGGGGCGGGATGAACTGGCTGGGCAAGTACTGGCTGAAGGTCTCGCTGCTGAGCGCGTCGAGCCTGCTCGCGGCGGCCGTCTTCACCGCGTCCGTCGTCGCCGGTGACGACGAGTCCGACTACCAGGGGCTCGCACTGTGGCTGGGCATGATCCTGGCCGTGCTGGTCGTCCTGGTCACCGCGAGCGAGACGGTCCTCAACGAGCGCGAGAAGAACAAGGCGCGCAACGAGGCGGTGCGGACGGCGGCGCAGCTGCGGCTGCTCTACAACAACGTCCTCGCCCAGATGTCGACACCTCTCGGGCACCTCGCGAAGGAGCACGCGGACGCGTACGCGGCCACCGGGGCGGCCCCGCCGACGGTGTTGACCGACGCGCAGCGCGACGACCTCAAGGTTGTCCTCCGGTCCGTCCTGACGGGGGCGGTGACGCTGACGGCCCCCATCGACTCCGCGGGCCTTCCCACGGCCCGCAGCGCGTTCTACCGGCACCAGGCCGGCACGAACCACCGGTTCACCCGCGGCCCCCAGGACTGGGCGGGCCGGCTGACGCCACCCCGTCCCGTCGTCGACGGCCAGGACGGCGCCCACTTCCTGCACGGCATCCTCCAGCCGCGCACGGCCTTCCACGCGGGGACGGCCACCGGCCTGGTCAGCGTCCTGGAGCCGCTCAGCACCGAGTACCGGTCGGTCATCGCCGTCCCGGTGGTCGCGGGCGACCGGGAGTTCGGAGTACTTACTGTCGACGCCCCCGGTGCCGCCGATCTGACCGTCGCCCATGTCCGTCTGCTCCAGTGTCTGGCCGACATACTGGGCGCGACACTGGCACTGGCCTGAGAGCGGAGGTCCGGATGGCAATGCAGCGCCGCTTCCGGCTCCGCCTTCCCCGGCGCCGCCGGGGCGAACCCTCCCCCGACCCGTTCCTTCTGGAGATCCCGCACGCCTCGGAGGTGCACAACCTGACGGAGGCGCTGCACCAGTACGAGGCGCAGGTGGGTGAGGAGTTCGACGAGCGGGTCGCGCGGGAGAGCGGGACGTTCGGGTGGGAGACGTTCTCGCTCGTCGTCCTTCTCGTCGGCGCCCTGGCCTGCGCTCTGGTCACGGCGCTGAACGGGATGACCGCGTGGGCCTACGGATGCGCCGGGTTCGCGGCGCTGTGTGCCGTCGTGGTGTGGCTCAGACGGTGGGCGGCGGCCCGCCGCAGCCGCCGGTCACAGCGCGGCGGGGAGGATCCGCCACAGAGCGGCACGGTCGCGAGCAGCGCGTAGGGCGTCCAGGACGGCCGGGTGGGGCTCCGCGTAGAGGGTTTGATAATCCAACTCACCCTCCCGGGTGTCCGGCACCCATGCCAGCCGCTCCCCCGCCAGCGAGAACCGCGCGTCGACCCCGGACTTGTTCCCGCGCGGGTCCTGCCGGTGCCAGGCGCCCTTGAAGCGGACGGCGACCAGGCCGTGGACGATGTGTCCGGGGCCGTCGTCGGAGCGCAGGAGCTGGTAGCACAGGGCCGTGGGGATGTCCTCGGCGCGCAGGAGGGCGGCGAGGGCGTGGGCCTTGGCGTAGCAGATGCCGGTGCCCTGCTCCAGGACGTCGGAAGCGCGCCAGGTGACGCGGGGGTCCTGGGCGTCCTGGGAGTGGGGGATCTCGTCACGGACGTACTCGAAGGCGGCCTGTGCATAGGCATACGAGTCGGGTACGTCCGCGGCGAGCCGGGCGGCGGTCTGCCGTACGACGGGATGATGGTGGTCGACGACCTCGTCGGCCGCGAGATACGCGGACAGGTCGGGGGTGTTCTGGATCAGCTCCATGCCTGCTGAGCATAGGAACACACCTGCGCGACCGTCAATTCTTTTTCAGGTCGACGCATATCTATGCACGAGCAACCCCCACCCGTCTCAGCGCGCCATCTCCTCCTTCAGCGCCCCCAGGAACGCGTCCACGTCGTCCTCGGTCGTGTCGAAGGAGCACATCCAGCGCACGACCCCGGCTGTCTCGTCCCAGAAGTAGAACCGGAACTTGTCCTGGAGGCGGACGCTCACGTCGTGCGGCAGGCGCGCGAAGACACCGTTGGCCTGCACCGGGTACAGGATCTCGACGCCGTGCACCGCGCGGACGCCCTCGGCGAGCCGCTGGGCCATCCCGTTGGCGTGCCGGGCGTTGCGCAGCCACAGGTCCTTCGCGAGCAGCGCCTCCAACTGCACGGACACGAACCGCATCTTGGAGGCGAGCTGCATGGACAGCTTGCGCAGGTGCTTCATCTGCCGCACGGCGTCCTGGTTGATCACGACGACCGCCTCGCCGAACAGGGCGCCGTTCTTCGTGCCGCCCAGGGAGAGGATGTCGACGCCGACGGCGTTGGTGAACGTCCGCATCGGGACGTCGAGGGAGGCCGCCGCGTTGGCTATCCGGGACCCGTCGAGGTGGACGCGCATCCCGCGCGCGTGCGCGTGGTCGCAGATCGCGCGGATCTCGTCCGGCGTGTAGAGGGTGCCGAGCTCGGTGGACTGGGTGATCGAGACGACCTGCGGCATCGCCCGGTGCTCGTCGTCCCAGCCGTACGCCTGCCGGTCGATCAGCTCGGGCGTGAGCTTGCCGTCCGGGGTGGGGACGGTGAGCAGCTTCAGGCCGCCCATGCGCTCGGGTGCGCCGCCCTCGTCGACGTTGATGTGGGCGCTCTCCGCGCAGATCACGGCACCCCAGCGGTCGGTGACGGCCTGGAGCGCGACGACGTTGGCGCCGGTGCCGTTGAAGACGGGGAACGCCTCGGCGGTGGCGCCGAAGTGGCTGCGGATCAGCGACTGGAGGTGCCCGGTGTAGTCGTCCTCGCCGTAGGCGACCTGGTGGCCGCCGTTGGCGAGCGCGAGGGCGGCCATCACCTCGGGGTGGGCGCCCGCGTAGTTGTCGCTGGCGAAGCCCCGGACCCCGGGGTCGTGGTGGCGGCGGGCGTCGGTCCTCGGCGGGTTCACGGCTGCTCGGTGAGCCACAGGCGCTGTCCGTTCACTTCGGCGGCGGGCCGCTCCCAGACACCGGCGACGGCCTCGGCCAGTTCCTTGACGTCGGTGAAGCCGGCGAACCTGGCGTTGGGCCGCTCGGCGCGCATCGCGTCGTGCACGAGCGCCTTGACGACGAGGATCGCGGCGGCGGAGGTCGGGCCGCCCTCGCCGCCGGCCTTGCGGAAGTAGTCGGCGAGGGCCAGCGTCCACGCCTCGGCGGCGGCCTTGCCCGCGGCGTACGCGGCGTTGCCCGCGCTGGGGGCGCTCGCGCCGGCCGCGCTGATCAGGACGTACCGGCCTCGGTCGCTGCGCTGGAGCGCCTCGTGGAAGGCCAGCGAGGTGTGCTGCACGGTGCGGATGAGCAGCAGCTCCAGGAAGTCCCAGTCGTCGAGGCTGGTCTTGGTGAAGGTCTCGCTGCCGCGCCAGCCGCCGACGAGGTGGACGACGCCGTCGACGCGCTCGAACTCCTTCTCGGTGCGCTCGGCCCAGGACCGGGTGCTCTCCAGGTCCAGCAGGTCGACGGTGTCGCCGACGACCCGCGCGCCGCCGTGGGCGTACCGTGCCGCGTCCACGGCCGCCGCGAGGCGTTCCGCGTCGTTGTCGGCGGCCACGACGGTGGCCCCCGCCTCGGCCAGCCGCATCACCGTCGCCCGCCCGGCGGGCCCGCCGGCACCGGCGACCACGATCACCGCACCGCTCAGCGTGCCGTTGCCCATATCTCTCGCCTCGCTCTTGTCGTCCACACTCTTGCCGTCCACCAGCGCGCCGTCGCTCACGCGGCCATCTGCTCCACGTCGGCGGCGGTGATCCCCTTGGAAGAGGCGATCACACTCTTCAGCTTCTTCGCCAGTGCCTCATAGAACATGCTCAGCGGAAACTCGTCCGGCAGCACGTCGTCCACCAGCTTGCGCGGCGGCTGGGAGAGGTCGAGGGCGTCGGGGCCCTTGGCCCACTTGGACGCGGGGTGCGGAGAGAGATAGCGGGCCACCAGGTCGTACCCGGCGAACCAGTGGACGAGCTTGGGGCGGTCGATGCCGTCCTTGTAGAGCTTCTCGATCTCGGCGCACAGGTCGTTGGTGACCTTCGGCGCGCGCTCCCAGTCGATGTGCAGCTTGTTGTCCGTCCAGCGCACCACGTCGTTGCGGTGCAGGTAGGCGAAGAGGAGCTGCCCGCCGAGGCCGTCGTAGTTGCGGACGCGGTCGCCGGTGACGGGGAAGCGGAACATGCGGTCGAAGAGGACCGCGTACTGCACGTCGCGGGCCTGCGGGACGCCGTCCGCGTCGAGCTTCACGGCCTCCTTGAAGGCGGTGAGGTCGCAGCGGAGTTCTTCGAGGCCGTACATCCAGAACGGCTGGCGCTGCTTGATCATGAACGGGTCGAAGGGCAGGTCGCCGTGGCTGTGGGTGCGGTCGTGGACCATGTCCCACAGGACGAACGCCTCCTCGCAGCGCTTCTGGTCGTGGACCATCGCGGCGACGTCCTCGGGCAGGTCGATGTCCAGGAGGTCGACGGTGGCGTCGGTGACGCGGCGGAAGCGGGCGGCCTCGCGGTCGCAGAAGATGCCGCCCCAGGAGAACCGCTGGGGCGCCTCGCGGACGGCGATGGTCTCCGGGAAGAGGACGGCCGAGTTGGTGTCGTAGCCCGGGGTGAAGTCCTCGAAGGTGATCCCACAGAACAGCGGGTTGTCGTACCGGGTGCGCTCCAGCTCGGCCAGCCAGTCGGGCCAGACCATGCGCAGGACGACCGCCTCGACGTTGCGGTCCGGGTTGCCGTTCTGCGTGTACATCGGGAACACGACGAGGTGCTGGAGGCCGTCGCGGCGGTCGGCGGCCGGCTGGAAGGCGAGCAGCGAGTCCAGGAAGTCGGGGACCGGGAAACCGCCCTCGGACCAGGCGGTGAGGTCGGCGACGAGGGCGCGGTGGTAGGCCGCGTCGTGCGGCAGCAGCGGGGACAGCTCCTCGACCGCCGCGATCACCTCGCGCACGGCGCGCTCCGCCTCGGTGTGCGTCGGGGCGCCCTCGGCGTCGAAGTCGATCGAGCCGTTCGCCGACTGCCAGGGCCGGATGCGCTCGACTGCGGCTTTCAGCACCGGCCACGCGGCCTGCTCGACCACCCTGACCTCGGAAGGAAGCCCCGTACCCGCCGTCGCCCGCTCAAGAATCTCTGTCATGTCCCATCCTCCACGGGAGAACCTCGCGTAAGGACACCGTATGCATAGGGCGTTTCCGCGAGCAAGAAGAAGCTCGGGAAATTATCCTGCGCACCCTCATGGTCACAGAAGTTTTTCCTGCCGTACACGGCGAGCGCGGTGAGTTCCGCCGACCGCCGGGTATCCGTCCCGGCGCCCGCCCGGTCCGGGGCGAGGCGGCGGGAAGGTGGCCGCAGGGCCTAGGCTGCGAGGCGCACTGGCGTCGACGGAGAGCGAGAGCGGCCTTGGAGTTCGTGACCATGGGACATCGCGGGGTGATGGGGGTCGAGCCCGAGAACACGCTGCGGTCGTTCGTGGCGGCGCAGGAGGCGGGGCTCGACGGGATCGAGCTGGATCTGCATCTCAGCTCGGACGGCGAGCTGGTGGTGATGCACGACGCCGACGTCGACCGCACGACGGACGGCAGCGGACCGGTCCGCCAGCACACGCTCCGGGAACTGCGGGCGTTCGACGCGGGGCGCGGGGAGCGTGTCCCGACCTTCGAGGAGGCTCTCGACGCGGTCTCGCTGCCGCTCCAGGCGGAGATCAAGGACGCGCACGGCGCGCAGGCGCTGGCGGAGGTCATGCTGAAGCGGGAGCTGGTGGACCGGGTCGAGGTGTCGTCGTTCCACGACCAGGCGCTCGCCGAGATCACCCGGCTCGTGCCCGGCGTGCGCACGGCGCTGATCGGCGGGCGCTACGGCGCCGACATCGCCGACCGCGCGGTGGACGTGGGAGCGCGCACACTCTGCCTCAACATCCGCCGCCTCACGCTGGAGACGGTCGAGCACGCCCGCAAGCACGACCTGCGCGTCCTCGCGTGGGTGGTGAACACCCAGGACCAGCTGCGGCTGGCCCGCGCCTTCGAGTTGGACGGGGTGACGACGGACTACCCGGAGATCAAGGGGAGTTGAGCCGCCGGAGAGCTGATCGAATCGTTCAGGGTTTCGATCGGCTCGGTGGGTTCGGCGACGCCGAGGGTTCGGCCGGTCCGGCGACTCCAGGGGGGGTCGGCAGGTCCGCCGACTCCGAGGATTCGGGGGGCGGCGGGTCCGGCGGGTCCGGCGGCTCCGGGGGTCCGGCCAATCCGGCGGGTCCGGCCGCCGAGTCGTCGCTCAGGTCAGCGGCTTGACCAGCAGCTCGAACTCCAGTCCCGGGCGGCGCGGGATGCCGAAGCGCTCGTCCCCGTACGGGAACGGGGTCGTGCGGCCGGTGCGGCGGTAGCCGCGCCGCTCGTACCAGGCGATCAGTTCGTCCCGCACCGAGATCACGGTCATGTGCATCTCGGTGACGCCCCAGCTGAAGCGCGCCTGCCGTTCGGCCTCCGCGATGATCCGCTTGCCGAGGCCCTCGCCCTGGCGCTCCGGGCTGACCGCGAACATCCCGAAGTAGGCGTGCTCGCCCCGGTGTTCGAGCTGGCAGCAGGCGACGACGGTGCCGGCGCGCTCGACGACGAGGAGCCGGCCGTTCGGTTTCGCGATGACCTCCCGGACGCCCTCGGGGTCGGTGCGCCGCCCGTCCAGGATGTCCGCCTCGGTGGTCCAGCCGGCCCTGCTGGAGTCGCCCCGGTAGGCCGACTCGACGAGTGACACCAGGGCGTCCACGTCGTCGTCGGTGGCATCGCGGTAGGCCAGGTCCGTCTCTGTGGTCGCCATTGCGGGGTCCGTTCCGAGGTGCTGGGGGTGCTGACGTGCTGAAAGCGCCGTGTGTCCCCGGAGCCTAGCTCTCCCGTAGGGTGCGCAGACATGGTGCATGTACTGAGCAGCCGTGTCCTCCTCCACCCCGCCGACCCCGAGCGAGCCCGCCGCTTCTACGGCGAGCAGCTCGGCCTCGGCGTCTACCGGGAGTTCGGCACCGGGCCGGAGCGGGGAACGGTCTACTTCCTCGGCGGCGGGTTCCTGGAGATCGCCGGGCGAACCGATTCGCCCCGGGATCCCGAGACACGGCTGTGGATGCAGGTCGCGGATGTGGCGGCGGCGCACGACGAGCTGGTCGCCAAGGGCGTGGCGATCGTGCGGGGGCCGGTGAAGGAGCCTTGGGGGCTGGTCGAGATGTGGATCGCCGATCCGGACGGGACGCCGATCGTGCTGGTGGAGGTGCCGGGGGACCATCCGATCCGGTATCGGCCGGGGATCTGAGGGGGCGGAGCGGCTGGGAGGCGGGCCGGGACATCCTTGGGCGGCCGACAGCGGGCTGAGCGGGTGCTCGGCGTCCCGGAGAGCCGACGCTCCTGGACGGTCAGGGCTCGGAACGGGCCCATGCCAGGGGGCGAGCCGGGCTTTCTCGGACCGTCAAGGAGTGGGCCGGCTCTCTCCGGGCGCCCGAGGCCCGGGACCGGAATCCCCTCCCGGGCCGTGGGGCCCACAGCTCGGCTTCCCGGACAGCCGGGGTGCGAGCCTGGCCTCCCGAGCAACCAGATGCAGGGCCGACTTCCGGACGGCCGGGGCAGGGACCCGGCTTCCCGGATGGCCGCGGCACCGGTGCGGGCTTAGCGTGCTGGGAGGGGGTCCTTCGGGGGTTTGGGAGGAACGGCATGAAGCTCGACGTCCCCGTGCCCGGCGGGCCCTGCTGGACCGAGCTGGGCACCAGCGACCTGGAGGCGGCGAAACGGTTCTACGGTGGCCTGTTCGGCTGGCGGACCGAGACGGACCCCCGCGAGGAGGCCGGCGGCTACACCATGGCGTACCTCGGCGAGGCGGCCGTGGCCGCGCTGACGCCGCTGTACCAGCCCCGGCAGCCGGTCGCCTGGAACGTGTCGTTCGCGGTGACAGACGCGGACGTCAGCGCGCGCCTGCTCGGCGAGGCGGGCGGGCGGGTGCTCCTCGGGCCGATGGACGTGTTCGACCTCGGCCGTTTCGCGGTCGCCGCCGACCCGGGCGGCGCGGTCTTCCAGCTCTGGCAGGGCCGAAGCTTCCCCGGCGCCGACGTCTTCAACTCCCCCGGCGCCCTCGGCTGGGTCGAACTCCTCACCCGTGACACGGACCGCGCCGAGTCCTTCTACACGGCCGTCTTCGGCTGGACCGTCCGCCCCTCCGCCCGCTACCCCCAACTCGGCGTGGGCGGCGAGGACTTCGGCGGCATGATGGCCATGGACGACAGCTTCCCGCCCGAGGTGCCCCCGCACTGGATGCCCTACTTCGCGGTGCGTGACGTCGACAACGCGGCGTCCACCGCCGGGAGTTCGGGCGGTACGACACTGATGGCGCCGATGACGATCCCCGGCGGACCTCGTCGCATCGCCGTGCTCAGAGACCCGCAGGGCGGCGTGTTCGGCGTCTACCAGGACATGGCGGACTGACGCCTCATCAGGCCAGCGGCGTCACCGTCACGTTGTCCAACACCGGCGCGTAGGCGGAGCGTTGCCCGTAGGCGTTGCGCGACTCCCCGTCGAAGTCCGGGAGTTCGTCGGCGGTGAAGGTGAGGGTGTTGGCGCCCTCCCTGAGGGTGACCGGGACCGACAGGTCGTCGAAGTTGTTGAAGTGGAAGGTGGTCGGGAACAGCACCCGCTTCACCGCCTCCCCGTTGACCGCCAGGTCGACGTGCCTGCACAGCGGGTCGGGGTTGTAGTGCGTCGACGGCGCCTGCTCGCCGTTGGAGTACCGGAAGGTCAGCGCGTGCCGCCCGGCGCGCTCGGCGGTGACGGTGAGCGTGAGCGTGTTCCCCGCACCACCGCCGACCCCGTCGACGGCCTTGCCGCCCGAGGCGTACGGGTAGGCGCCGGTCACCTTGGCGGTCCCGGTCAGCTCCCCCTCCTCCGCCTGGTAGATGACAGCAGGCAGCCGCCCGGTCGAGGCGCTCAACACCAGCCGGTCCACGACGAGTTGCTCCGAGACGGCGGTCACGGTCACCCGGTTCACCCCACCGCCGAGGAAGAGCGGGACGACGCCGTCGCGCAGCTCCCCGACGTCCTCGCCGTCCACCGCGAGCCGCCCCTCCCCGCCACCGAGCAGCTCGACGGCGACTCCGGCCTCGCCCGCGCTCTCGGCGTGCACCCAGAAGGTGACACTGCCGCCCCGGCTCAGGACGACGGCGCCGGGGCCCGAGGCGCCCGGGTTGGTGAAGTCGGTGCGGGCACCCTCACCGAGGGCGGCGAACTCCGCCTCGTACACGGCGACTTCACTGGAGTGCCTCTCGCACAGGCTCAGGTCGAGGCGGTCGATCACCGCGTCGCCCTTGGTGGTGCCGAGATCGGGGTCGTGGGCGGCGAGGGTGAGGGTGTGACGGCCGGCGGTGAGGGTGACGCGCGTGTCGGTGCGGCCCCAGACGGCCCACTGGTAGCCGACGGGCAGGAGCAGTTCGCGGGGCTGCTCGCCGTCCACCCGCAAGTAGACGTTGGTGGGGCCGAGTTCACGGACGAGGTCGGCTTTGTTGTAGGAGTTCGCGTAGATCCGTACGTCGTACTCCCCGTCGGCGGGCACCTCGACGTCGAAACTCAGCACCACATCGGACCCGGTGCGCAGGCCGCCCACGTGATAGCCGCCGGAGGTGGCGAACTTCCCGACATCGGCGGGCGACCCCTCGGGCCCGTTCCTCGTCCACCCCTCCCCGCTGTGCGCCGCGTCCTGCGCCTCGTACGACGCCCGCCACCCGGTCGACGCGGGCAGCAGGGTCGCGCCGCCTCCGCCGGGCGAGAGGGTGAGCCGGTAGGCGGACATCGCGTCGAGACCGGCCAGCGGGAGGACCACCCGGCCGTCGGTGACGGGGAGTTCGGTGTCCAGGAGGCGCAACGGCTGCGCGCTGGCGCCGAGTTGTCCCGTCCAGGGAATCTCCTCCAGCCGGGCGTGGACGGCCGTCCCGAAGACGGCGGGGTCGATGCCGGTGACGGCGATCTCGGCGGCGCCCTCACCACCGCCGAACAGGACGCGGGACTGACGGCGTGCACGGTCGAGGACGGCGACGCCCTGGAGGGTGTACTGGACGTCGGGGTGGGGTGCGGTGACCTGGACGGTGTCGCCGGTGAGGGTGCCGTAGGCGTGCAGCAGCCACCACTGGCCGTTGGCCCGGTTGGCGCCGACCGCCGAGTCGTTGAGGTTCCCGGCGATGTTCCAGTACGCCATGTCGGCGTCGACCTTGGACTCCTCGATCGCGGCGATCCACTGGATCATCTGGCCGGGGACCGAGAGGTGGTAGTTGTGCGCGTACTCGTTGATGTTGACGGGGAGCGGCCCGATGCCCAACTCGCGCTCCAGGGCACGGTACTTGGCGACGGCGCCGCGCACCTCGTCGGGCGAGGAGAGTTCGTGCCAGGTGATCACGTCGGGCACGACGTCCGCGTCCCTGGCGAACTCCAGGAAGCCCCGGACCTCGTCGTAGAGGAGGCAGGTGTTGGGGCCGGCGATCCTCGCCTCGGGGTCCAGCCCCTTGATCAGGGCGTGGACTTCGCGCCAGGCCGTGAAGTAGGCGGCCGGGTCGGTGCGCCAGGAGACGCCGTCGTGGCTGAACTCCCCGTCGCCGAACATGTTGCCTTCGGGCTCGTTGAACGGGACGTACACCAGGTGGGAGCGCGACTCCCCGAGGGTCAGGGCGAGTTCGACCTGCCGGCGGACGCGGTCCTTGAGGTCGGCGAGGCGTTCGGGGCCGGTCGCGCCGGGCCACTCGTAGGGGAAGCCCCGGTAGATGTCGGGGATGTAGACGTAGATTTCCCTGCCGCCCGCCTCGACGAACGACGGGAGGATCTCCAGGGCGTCGGCGCCGGGGTGCTGGACTCCGTCCTGGGCCTTGGTCGACACCGTGCGCAGCGCGATGCCCTCGATGAGGTTGCGACTGGGCACGCCGTCGCCGTACACGCCGTAGAGCGTGCCGCTGGCGCCGCCGTGGAAGGGGCCGGTGCCGGTGGCCAGGTCGACGAGGAGGGTGTCGGGTGCGGGTTCGGTTGACACGGGGTTCCTCCGGAGCGGGGTGGTTCGGCGTGCGGGCGTCTCGGTTGTCCGAGATGTCGAACAATGATCGGTTTCTCGAATTGACCTGGTCGAACGTAAGGAGGGGCGACGGCTCGCGTCAACGGTTGGCCGCACACTTCCACCCGGCGCGTCAGCGATCCACTTCACGCCCCCACATGCACTTCTGCGCTCGCATGCGCGCCGCCCACGGCGGGCATCGCTCTCCTCGTACAGAAAGCGCGCCCCGGTCACAGCATCAAGGCACCGAGACGCCCGACGCACACGACACCGCACAGGGAGGTGCACATGCACGCACCGGCTTCGCTCGGCTGGTTCCTGGTGGCGCTGTGCGCGGCGACAGGGGCCTACTGCCTCCTGCGGATGCGCAGCACCGACGAGAAACAGCGGCAGGCCGCGGGCGGTGAGGCGGTGATGGGCTTCGGGATGGCCGCGATGGCGGTGCCTGCCGGGGTGTTCACCCCGCCGGGGTGGGCGTGGCCGGTGTACCTGACAGTGTTCGGGGCGGCTGCGGCGCACTCGCTGTGGGCAATGCGTTCACCACGTGCGGCGCGCACGGGTGGGCACCATCTGCATCACCTGGTCGGGACGCTGGCGATGGTCTACATGGCTGCGGCCATGGCCCTCTCGCCGCCGCACGTGCACACGCACGGCAGTTCGGGAGTGCCGCTTCTCACGGGCGCCCTCCTCGTCTACTTCACGGCATACGTGCTGACGTCCGGCGCCCGGCTCGTTCCGGTGGGGGTGACCTCGGGCGGGGGCGGCGCCGACAGCGGAGGCTCGGGGTGGGGGGACCGGCCGGAGTTGGCGCGGGCGTGCCGGCTGTCGATGGGGATCGGGATGCTGGCGATGCTGATCACGATGTGAGGCACCACCCGCGGCCCGGCAAGGTGTCACCCATGATGCATCGCCCACGGCCCCGCAAGGTGTCACACATGATGCATCGCCCACGGCCCCGCAAGGTGTCACACATGATGCACCACCCCCCACCTCAATCGTGATCTGCGCCACTTCCCTCCCCGTCCCCGCCTTCCCCCCTGTGTCCCACCTCATAGGCTGCTGCCCATGACGGTCCCCGCGGTCCTGCTCCTGCTCGGTTTCGTGACCGCCGTCGTGGCGCCTCGGCTGCTGGCCCGGGCGGACTGGCCGGACCGGGAACCGGTGGTGGCGTTGTGGGCCTGGCAGTGCGTGGTCGCGGCGGTGCTGCTGTGCTGTGCGCTGTCGATGACGTTGAGTGCGGCGGCGGCGTGGCAGGCGGTGCGCGGTCATGTGTTCGCTCCGGCGCCGCGTGCGGTCGTGGAGGCGTACGCGCTGACGACGACGGGGCCTTGGGCGGCGGCGACGGCGGTGTCGCTGGCGTGTGCCGGGCTGTGGAGCGGGGCGATGCTGGTCCGGGAGGTCGTGCGCGGGCGGCGCAGGCGTAGTGCCCGGCGTGCTGAACTCCGGTCGCGGGTACCGGTGTTGCCGGGTGAGCGGCCGGGGGGTGAGCGGCTCGTGGTGCTGGAGGGGGACCGCCCCGACGCCTGGCTCCTGTCCGGCTCGAAGCCCCAACTCGTCGTCACGACCGCCGCGTTGCGCCGCCTCAAGGGTCACCGGCTCGATGCCGTGCGCGCTCACGAGCAGGGGCACGCTCAGGCGCGGCACGACTGGCTGCTGCACGCGTCCGGCGCGTTGGCGAACGGGTTTCCGCAGGTGCCGGTGTTCGCGGCGTTCCGCGACGAGATGCACCGGCTGGTGGAACTCTCCGCCGACGACATGGCGTCGCGCCGCTTCGGCCGGCTCACCACAGCGCTCGCGCTGGTCGAACTCAACGAGGACAGAGGCGTGTTCGGCCCCGCCCGCACCTCGGACGCACACCTCCCCCGACGGGTCGACCGCCTCCTGACGCCCGCGAACCGCCTCCCCCCGTCCCACCGACTGCGCCTCACCGCGGTGGCGACCCTCGTCCCGGCGATCCCGGTTCTCGTCACCCTGGTCCCGGGACTGCACGCCCTGAGCTGACCCGGACACCACACCCCGAAACACCGACCCCAGCACCAGCACCCCGCCTCCTCACCCCCCTTCCCCCGCCCGCCCCGCCCGCCCCGCTCGCCTCCCCCACCCCCCATCGGCGAGGATCAGCCCATGCACCCCCCACCCCTCGCCTCCCCGCCCCGCCCCCCGGCCCACCCCGCGACCACCCGTGCGGCCCTCCTCCTCGGCACCTCCTTCACCCTCCTCCTCGCCCTGGTATGGGCCCAGTGGGCGCCGCTCATGGACGCCGACGGTGATATGTCACGCACCACACACCGCTGGGCCGTGGACTCCCCGTCGGTCACGCAGGCGTGCCGGATTCTCACGGACTGGGTGTGGGACCCGCTGACGATGCGTCTGCTGCTCGGGGCGGTGGCCGTGGGTCTGGTGGTCCGGTGGCGGGCGTGGCGCACCGCGCTGTGGCTGGCGGTGACCTCGGCGGTGGGGACAGTGGTCCAGCAGGGTCTGAAGAGCGCGGTGGGCCGGGAGCGCCCGGTGTGGCCGGACCCCCTCGACTCCGCGCACTACGCGGCCTTCCCCTCGGGCCACGCCCTCACCGCGACGGTGGCCTTCGGCCTGCTGCTCCACCTGCTGCACGTGCACGGCTGCTCGCGTGCCGTGTGGTGTACGGCGGTCGCGGTCTCGGCCGTGTCCGTGACCGGCGTGGGCCTGACCCGGATCTGGCTGGGCGTGCACTGGCCGACGGACGTGCTCGGCGGCTGGCTGCTGGGCGCGCTGATCGCCGTCGCCGCGATCGAGGCACACTGCCGCCTCCTCGGCGGCGACCCGCGCCGCTGACCCTCGGCTCACGCCTCCCGCGGGCTCTCGACCACCCCCAAGTCACCGCACACCCCCGGGTAGAGTCCCGCGCATGAGCGCAGTGCTGTTCGACTTCTCCGGGACCCTCTTCCGTATCGAGTCCACGGATTCCTGGCTCCGCGCCGTGGCCGGCGACGCCGGACTCGCGTTGTCCGAGGCCGAGTTGGCCAAGTACGCGGGCACCCTGCACGAGGTGGGCGCGCTGCCCGGCGGTACAGGGGACGTGCGGGTGCCGGAGGAGCTGGCGCAGGTGTGGAGCGTGCGGGACGAGAGCGCGCAGGCGCACCGGGCGGCGTACACGGGGCTGTCCCGGCTCGTCCCGCTGCCCGACCCGGCCCTCCATGACGCGCTGTACGAGCGGCACATGGCGCCGGCCGCGTGGACGCCGTACCCGGACGCGGCCGAGGTGCTGGGTGCGCTGCGGGAGCGGGACGTGCGGGTGGGGGTGGTGAGCAACATCGGGTGGGATCTGCGGCCGGTGTTCCGCGCGCACGGTCTGGACCGGTTCGTGGACGCGTACGTCCTGTCGTTCGAACACGGCGTGCAGAAGCCGGAGCCGAAGCTGTTCGCGATCGCCTGTGGTGAGTTGGGGGTCGATCCGCGGGCGGCGGTGATGGTCGGGGACGACCGGCGGGCGGACGGCGGGGCGGCGGCGCTGGGCTGCCGGGTGCACTTCGTGGACCATCTGCCGGTGGCCGAACGGCCGGACGCGCTGCGGCCGTTGCTCCAGTTCGTGAGCTGAGCCGGCCGGCTGTCCTGGTTCGGGCGATCCCCCGCATCACCCGACCCAGGACCTCCGGCCGGCCACACCGCGTCGATTATAGTTGGCTGCCGGCCAGTCAACGCAGGAGTTACAGGATGTCCCCGCGCAGCGCATCGGTCAATGAGGAATTGCGACGGCGTTCCCGGGAGCGGCTGCTGCGGGCGGCGGTGGAGCTGGTGGGCGAGCGCGGGTACGACGCGACGACGCTGGGGGACATCGCGGACCGTGCCGGGTCGGCGCGCGGGCTGGTGTCGTACTACTTTCCGGGAAAGCGCCAGCTCGTGCAGTCGGCCGTGCACCGGCTGATGCACCGAACGTTGCAGGAGGCGCTGGAGTGCGCGCCGTGCACGCAGGACGGCGCGGAGCGGATGGCGCGGGCCATCGACGCGGTGCTGGGGCTGGCCCGGGACCGTACCGTGCTGATGCGCCAGCACATGGCCGGGCTGCTGGACACGGAGGGGTTCGTGCAGTGTCCCGAGCAGCGCCGGCTGGCGGAGCTGCTGCGGGACACCGTCGTACGGCACGGCTCGCTGGACGTGGACGCCGACTATCCGATGCTGCGCTCGCAGCTCATGGGCGCCGTCTACGGGATGGTGCTGCCGAACGTGCCGATGGCGCTGGAGACGCTGCGTACCGAGTTGTTCGCGCGGTACGGGCTGGAGTGGGCGCAGGGGTTCCCGCCGGGCGCCGAAGTGCCAGGCGGGGTGCGTCACCTGGACCTGTCACGCTGTTTCGACACGGATCACCAGCGGAACTCGGATCACGCGCCGGACCCGGATCACCGGCCGAAGTAGTCCGGCTGTGTCTGGACGTTGAGCTCGTCGAGCCGGATCCACTTGGCCGGATCGGTGCGCCGGTCGTCGATCCTGAGGACGTCGAAGCCGTTGCTGATGTCGTTGGAGTAGATGTACCCGTTGTAGTAGTACGCGGACCACGAGCCGCCGCTGGTGAGTGTGGTGGCGTTGTCGGGGCCGCGCTCGAAGTAGGCGATCTCCCTGGGCCGGTCGGAGTCGGTGAACTCCCAGACGGAGACGCCGCCTTGGTACCACGCCTGGACCATGATGTCGCGGCCCGGGACCGGGATCAGCGAGCCGTTGTGGGCGACACAGTTCTCGGTGTCGGCCTGGTGGCGGGGGATCTTGTAGTAGCTGCGGAAGACGAGTTTGCGCTGGTCGCCCTTGCCGACGATGTCGTAGATGCCGTCGGCGCCGCGGTTCGGGCCGGTCTCGGCGTTGCAGGTGGCCGCTCCGCCGCCGCCCAACTCGTCGGTGAACACGACCTTGTTCGCCCGCTGGTTGAAGGTTGCGGAGTGCCAGAACGCGAAGTTGACGTTGTCCTGGACCTGGTCGATGACCTTCGGGTGCTCCGGGTCCTTGATGGAGAACAGGATGCCGTCGCCCATGCACGCGCCGGCCGCGAGGTCCGACTCGGGGAGCACGGTGAGGTCGTGGCAGCCGGTGGTCTTGGAGACACCGGGGTTGGTGGGCGAGCCGGGGTTGCCGCCGCCGTCGGGGCCCTCGCCGGGGAACAGCACGGGGAAGCCGACGACGGCCGCCTTCTCTGGGGCGTGGCGGGGCACCTTGATGACGGAGATGCCGTCGTGCGGGGGCTGGCAGTCGGGGTAGGCGGCGTTCGGGGAGTACGAGGAGACGTAGATGTAGACGTTCCTGCGCTCGGGCACCAGGGTGTGGGTGTGCGAGCCGCAGGCGGTCTCCACGGCGGCCACGTACCTGGGGTTGCGCTTGTCGGTGATGTCGAAGATCTTCATGCCCTCCCAGGACGACTTCTCGGTCGCCGGCTGGGTGGTGCTGTTGCAACTGCTGTCGCTGCGCGAGGAGTCGGTGGACACGAACAGCAGGTTGCCGTCGACGCTGATGTCGTTCTGCGAGCCGGGGCAGAGCACCTGGGACACGGTCCGGGGCTTCTTCGGGTTGCTGATGTCGAAGATGCGGAAGCCGTCGTAGTTCCCCGCGAAGGCGTACTTGCCCTGGAACGCGAGGTCGGAGTTCGTGCCGCGCAGGGCGTCCTTGGGGATGTTCGTCAGGTGCTTGATGTTGTCCGAGTGCACGATCTCGCCGACGCCGGGTATGTCGCCGGCGGCTATCGCCTCGGCGACGTCGGCGCGGGCGCTCTGCGACACCTTCCGCTCCGCGGCGGTCGAGTCCCCGGGGTCGGGGATCGCGAGGGCCGGGGCCGCGGTGAGCAGCGTGGCGAGCAGTCCGGTCACACCCGCCATGACTCCCAGACGTCTGCGCCGCGTTCGGGGGTCTTTCAACAGGGTCACTGTGTCCTCCCTCGTCGCCGTCCCTCTCGGGACGGTTCACGGTCTCCTGAAGTATCGTCCTGGTCATGCCCATACCAACAGATGGCAACAAGCTCGTCACATAACTTTTCGATCATCGGGGCACAGATCCGTGCTAGGACGTTCACAGTCGTTCCAAGTCGCCCTCAACTGGAGGTCGTTGTGCGCTTTCGCCACGCGTCCGTGGTCACCGCCGCCCTGTTGGCGCTCGCCCTGACCGGCTGCGACTCGGGGTCGGACGACGAGCCGAAGGGCGCGCACGGCACGGGGCCCTCGGTGCTGGTGCCGGGGAAGCCGGGTGAGGCGAACCGCACGATGTCCGCCGAGGAGGCCGCCGAGCACCGCGCCCAGGACGACTCGCCCAACGCGGCGGACGTGACGTACGCCCAGATGATGATCGTCCATCACGCCCAGGCGCTGGAGATGACCGAACTGGTGCCGGGCCGCGCGGAGTCGGCGTCCGTGAAGGCGCTCGCGGAGCGGATCTCGGCGGCGCAGAAGCCGGAGATCGCGGTCATGCGGGACTGGCTGACGTCGCACAAGAAGCCCCAGAACCCGCAGG
The DNA here is from genome assembly GCF_054880855.1 of Streptomyces sp. S6. Classification (NCBI taxonomy): domain Bacteria; kingdom Bacillati; phylum Actinomycetota; class Actinomycetes; order Kitasatosporales; family Streptomycetaceae; genus Streptomyces; species Streptomyces sp. S6. The sequence continues at coordinate 28,342 of NZ_JBTYMC010000043.1, forward strand.
GCCACGCAGGGCACGGAACGATGCCGGGGATGGCGACCGACGCCCAACTGGCCTCGCTGCGGGCGGCGAAGGGCGCGGCGTTCGACCGGCTCTTCCTCACCCTGATGATCACCCACCACGAGGGGGCGATCACCATGGCGACGGAACTCAAGTCGCAGGGGAACAACATCCAGACGGAGGAGATGGCGGACGACGTCGTCGCCCAGCAGACCAGCGAGATCTCCCGGATGCGCGGAATGCTGCGCTAGGGGGCGTCAACCGCCTTGCTCAGCGCTTGACATGACGTGGCGTCAAGTACCCGGCGTCCCGCGCCTGTGCGATCAGCCGCAGTGAACGGCGCCTGCTGTGCCCGGTCGCGTCCATCACCGCGAGGACCGGGTCGAAGCCGTCCTCCTGGGCGGCCCGGTACTCCTCGGCGACGAGTCGGCGCCCCTCGGTGCCGCGCGGCCAGGCGGGCCGAGCCCGGCGCGAACCGGCGTGTTCGGGCTCCTCGGCCTCCTCGCCGCCGCACACCTCGTACAGCGGGCCCTCGATCCAGTCGGCGAGGACGGTCAGGTCGATCAGGGACAGCGCGGGCTGGGCGCGGACGTCCTCGATGGAGACGGCGCCGTCCGACGAGGCCGCCAGGACCTCGACCCACGCCCGGTCGGGGAAGGCCAGCCGGACGGTGTACCAGGCGGTCGCGCCGGCGCTCTCCCGCACTTCCCACGCGGGCCACACGGACACCTCGGCGTCCTCGGCGGGGCGATCAGAAAGATTAAGAAAAGATGCTTCTAGCACACACGCAACGTAACCGCATCATCACTTTCCATACGAAAAGACACGCACACCGGCTCCCCTCGGCACCCTGCCGGCGCAGCCCGCCGGGTGTCATGCTGAGGGCCTCCCCCGCGTGAGGAGTTCCGCCGTGCTGCGAGTCGCCGTCGTCGGTTCCGGGCCGAGCGGGGTCTACACCGCCCAGTGCCTGGTGGAGCGCGACCCCGAGGTCCGCGTGGATGTCCTGGACCGGCTGCCGTGCCCCTACGGCCTCGTCCGCTACGGCGTCGCCCCGGACCACGAGAAGATCAAGTCCCTCCAGAACAACCTGCGGACGGTCCTGGAGCACGACCGGGTCCGGTTCCTCGGCGGCGTCGAGGTCGGCCCGTCCGGTGTGACGGTCGTACGACTGCGCCGGATGTACGACGCCGTCGTGTACTGCGTCGGCGCGGCGGCCGGCCGGCGGCTCGGGATCGACGGCGAGGAGCTGCCGGGGAGCTGGTCGGCGACCGAGTTCGTGTCCTGGTACAGCGCGCACCCCGACGCCGTCGCGGGCGGATTCCTGACGGGCGTGCGGTCGGCCGTGGTGATCGGGGTGGGGAACGTCGCGGTGGACGTGACGCGCATCCTGGCGCGCGGCGCGGCGGAGCTGAGCCCCACCGACATCCCCCAGTCGGCGCTCGACGCGCTGGCGGGCAGCGGGGTGCGCGAGGTGCACATGGTGGGGCGGCGCGGACCGTCGCAGGCGCGGTTCACGACGAAGGAGTTGCGGGAGCTGGGCTCTCTGTCCGGGGTGGAAGTCGGTGCGGACGCACGGGAGTTGGCGCTCGATCCGGGGTACGGCGCCCCGGCCGGGCTGGCTCCGGCGCAGCGGCGGAACGTGGAGGCGCTGCAAGGGTGGGCGCGGCCTCGCACGGGCACCGAGGGGCGTCACATCAGGCTGCGGTTCTTCCTGCGGCCGGTCGCTCTGGTGCCCGGTGAGCGGGGGCGGGTGGCGGCGGTGCGGTTCGAGCGGACCCGGCCGGACGGGCGGGGCGGGGTGGTGGGGACGGGTGAATTCGAGGAGATCCGGGCCGAGTTGGTGCTGCGGTCGGTCGGGTATCGGGGGGTGCCGCCGGCGGGGCTGCCGTTCGACGACGCGCTCGGCACGGTGCCGCATACGGCCGGGCGGGTGCTGCGGGACGGGGCGGTGTCGCCGGGCGAGTACGTCGCCGGGTGGATCAAGCGGGGGCCGACGGGGGTGATCGGGACGAACCGGCCGTGCGCGAAGGAGACGGTGACGTCACTCCTCGCGGATATGACTGATCGTCAACTGCCGGATCCGCTGCCGTCGTTGCTGGCCGGCGGGGTGGAGCCGGTCGGGTGGGAGGGGTGGCGGGCGATCGAGCGGGCGGAGGCGGCGTGGGGGGCGTCGCTGGGGCGGGGTGTGGTGAAACTGCCGGACTGGGCGGCGCTGCGGGCGGCGGCCGGCCGTACCGCCTGATCGGAGCCGACCGCGGGGATACACGGCGGCAACACCCCGGACATCAACATTTTGTTCAACCGTTTTACGGTCACGTGCTGTCGTTTTCCGTCCCCTTCCGCTCAGGAGTGCACATGACCGTCCATCCCGTCGACGAGGTGCCGCCGATACGCCACCTCGCCGCCTTCGGCCTCCAGCACGTCCTCGCGATGTACGCGGGCGCGGTGGCCGTCCCGCTGATCGTCGGTGGGGCGATGAAGCTGTCGGCGGCCGATCTGGCGTACCTGATCACCGCCGATCTGCTGGTGTGCGGGATCGCGACGCTCATCCAGTGCGTGGGGCTGCGGTGGTTCGGGGTGCGGCTGCCGGTCATGCAGGGCTGTACGTTCGCGGCGGTGTCGCCGATGGTGCTGATCGGGACGACGGGTGGTGGACTGCCCGCGATCTACGGGTCGGTGATCGTGGCGGGGCTCGCGATCATGCTGCTGGCACCGGTGTTCGGGAAGCTGCTGCGGTTCTTCCCGCCGCTGGTCACCGGGACGGTGATCCTCGTCATCGGCCTGTCGCTGCTGCCGGTCGCGGGCAACTGGGCTGCGGGCGGGGTGGGTTCGGCGGACTTCGGGGCGCCGAAGAACGTCGGGCTCGCCGCGTTCGTCCTCGCCGTCGTGCTGGCCGTGCAGCGGTTCGGGCCGCCGTTCCTGTCCCGGATCGCGGTGCTCGCCGGGATCGTCGTGGGGCTCGCGGTGGCGATTCCCTTCGGGTTCACGGACTTTAGCGGGGTCGGGGACGCCGACTGGGTGGGGATCAGTACGCCGTTCCACTTCGGGGCGCCCGTGTTCGAGGCGTCGGCGGTCATCTCGATGCTGGTCGTGGCGCTGGTGACGATGACCGAGACGACCGGTGACCTGATCGCGGTCGGCGAGCTCACCGGCCGTGAGGTGAAGGAGAGTTCACTCGCGGACGGGCTGCGCGCGGACGGCCTGTCGACCGTGCTCGGCGGGGTGTTCAACACGTTCCCGTACACGGCGTACGCGCAGAACGTGGGGCTCGTCGGGATGACGCGGGTGCGCAGCCGGTGGGTCGTCGCGGCGGCGGGCGGCATCCTCGTCGTCCTCGGGCTGCTGCCGAAGCTCGGCGCGGTGGTCGCGGCGGTGCCGGCGCCCGTGCTGGGCGGGGCGGGGCTCGTGATGTTCGGGACGGTCGCGGCGAGCGGCCTCAGAACCCTTGCGGGCGTGGACTTCCGGGACAACCACAACCTGACGGTCGTCTCCGTGTCGGTCGCGGTCGGCCTGCTGCCGGTCGGGGTGCCCACGGTCTACGCGAAGTTCCCCGACTGGTTCCAGACGGTGATGAACAGCGGCATCAGCGCGGGCTGCCTCACCGCGATCGTCCTCAATCTCCTCTTCAACCACCTGCCCCGCAGGGCGAGTTCACCGGTGGCCGCACCGTCGGACGGGTGATGCCGGGGCGCCCTGCGACAGGCACCCCGGCCTTCGACCACGGTCAGGCGAGACCGAAGAAGGTGAGGACGCGGGCGCCCATGCCGTTGGCGTAGACGCCGTGGCCGGTGCGGACGCTGATCGCCTCGACGGGGGCGCGGTCACCGGTGGAGCCGTAGCGCGTGCGGGTCCAGCCGTTCGGCGAGTCCGTGTAGGACGGGGTCTGGGACAGGCCGTGGACGTTGGTCCACTGCTTGATCTCCTCGCCGAAGTTGGGGTAGCGCAGGGTGTCGTCCTGGGTGCCGTGCCACACCTGCATGCGCGGCCGGGGTCCGTTGTAGCCGGGGTAGGCGCCACGCACGAGGTCGCCCCACGCCTGCGGGGTGCGGATGATCCGGCCGCCCGCGCAGTCACTGTTCCACTCGGAGCCGTTCGTGGTGGCGAAGCACGCGAAGGGGACGCCCGCGAAGGCGGCGCCGGCCGCGAAGACGTCGGGGTAGTCGCCGAGCATGACGTTCGTCATCATCGCGCCGGACGACATCCCCGTCACGAAGATCTTGCCCTTGTCGGCCGCGTAGTTGGAGACCGTCCAGTCGACCATCGACTTGATGCCGACGGGGTCGCTGCCCCCGCCACGCCTGAGGGCCTGCGGGGAGGAGACGTCCCAGCACTTGCTGGCGCGGGTCACCGACGGGTACACGACGACGAAGCCGTACCGGTCCGCGAGGGACTTGTACTCGCTGCCGTTGTAGATGTCGGTCGCGGAGCCGCCGCACCAGTGCACGGCGACGATGACCGCCGGGTGGGCGCCGACATTGGCCGGCGCGTACACCCACATGCGGAGGTTGCTGGGGTTCGCGCCGAAGCCGGTGACCTCGGTGAAGCGCGCGGGCGGTACGGGGGCGGCGGAGGCCGGCGGCGGGGCGAGGAAGAGCGCCGTCAGCAGGACGACGAGCGCGGCGAGTGCCGAACGCAGCATCGTGCGTGGGGGGTTGGGGGTGGACACGGGTCGGTCCCTTCTGTTCGCGGCTCGGGGACGAATCAGGGGAGGTGCGGTGGGAGACCGGAGGTGACTCGTTCGCATGGTGGCATGTACACGCACCCCATGGAAGCGCTCCCACGCTTGTTTCGGGACTTTCGGAGCCGGTCTAGACCTCCCCCGCGAACTCCTCCCGGTACGCCGCATAAGCCGCGCGCAGCGCCTCGCCGGGCCAGTCCGGCGGCAGGAGTTCGGGCGGGAGGACGGGGTCGGAGAGGAGATGGCGGACCACGGCCGCGTGGGCGGTGAGGCGGGCGGCCGGAGTGGCGGCCCGGACGGTGTGGCGCAGGAGGGACTCACCGGTGGCCTTCCACGCCGTCAACGGCCAGAGCGTGGCGGCCAGTTCGCGGGGCGGGGTGCTCGGGCGGGTGGTGAAGTGGTGGGCGACGCCCAGGAGTCGGGGCGGCCAGGGGCGCGGCAGGGTCGCCGGGCGCAGCCAGACGCCCTCGCGGAGTTCGGCGAGCCGCAGGGACGCCAACTCGGCGCGGAGTTCCGCGCGTTCGGCGGCCGGGCGGCCCGTCGCCGTGATGACGGCCATCTCCCAGTCGCCGGTCCAGGGGCGGGTCTCGGGGTGCAGCGCGGCGTCCTGGCGCCGACGGCGTTCGAGGAGGCGGTCGCTGAGGCCGTAGACGGCGTCCACGCAGCGGAGATCCCCGGCGGCGGCCATCCGGCTGAGGGCGGCCCGCAGGGTGGACCCGCCGACGCCGAACGGCTCGACGAGGCGGACGAGTTCCCGCACCGGCAGTCCGGGCGGCTCCGCGCCGAGCAGCAGGCTCAGGACGACCGACCGCGCGGACAACGGCCGCAGCCCCGCCTCGACCGGCACCGTCTCTGTCACGTCCCTGCGCATAGGCCCGCACCCTACCCGTGTTGCACCATTGCTACAGCCGCAGCAGAGGCGCAACATGGAGCCATGGCCCCGACACCCGCGCCCTCCACCACCCACGACGTCACCAACCAGCCCCCGCCCCTCGCCCCCTACGACGCCTCCGCCGACCCCGCCCTCCTGGAGGGCCTCCACCGCGAGGGCGCCGGCTGGGCCGTGTCGGCGCCCTTCTCGGGGAGCAGGGCGTCCAGGGCGTACCCG
>NZ_JBTYMC010000044.1:0-33312 GCF_054880855.1 Streptomyces sp. S6
GCCCCACGGCACACCGAGCTCATCGACGGTGCGTTGATCTTCGTCAAGTCACCGCAGCGGTCCTGGCACTCCAAGGTCATGCGCAGGCTGACCTCTGCTCTGGAACAGACGATGTCGTGCGCGCCCTTGCCGTCGCCGTCGCGGCTCGGCCCGTTCACGTACCGCCCCGAGCCCGACTTCCCGCCCTCCGGCTCCGCGCCCCCCGCCCGCCCGGCCGACGGCGACGGCTTCACCCCGGCACCCGCACCGTCGTCCCCCACGCTCATGCAGCCCGAGGCGGCGGCGACGGCCAGCAGCGAGGCGGCCAGCCGGACGGAAACGGAACAGGAGCGCACGGGAGCCTCCGGGTGTGGGGAAGGAAGTCACCCTCCCCAACTCCCGCCGCCCACAAGAGGACACGCGTCAGCCGTACCCCAGCGCGTGCAACCGCTCGTCGTCGATCCCGAAGTGGTGCGCGATCTCGTGGACGACCGTCACCTCGGTCTCCGCGACGACCTCCTCACGCGTGGCGCACATCCGCAGCGTCGGCCCCCGGTAGATCGTGATCCGGTCGGGCAGGACGCCCGCGTACCACTCGCCCCGGTCGGTGAGCGGGGTCCCCTCGTAGAGACCGAGCAACTCCGGGTCGTCGGCGGGTGGTTCGTCCTCGACGAACACCGCCACGTTGTCCATGAGCCGCGTCAGCTCCGGGGGGATCCGGTCGAGCGACTCGGCGACCAGCTCCTCGAACTCCTCGCGCGTCATCTCCAGCACACCCCCATTCTCCGGCACGACACATATCCGCACACGCCCCCGGGCATACGGCCCCAATGTCCCGGTTCCAGGAGTCCCCGCACCACTGGCGAGCCGCCCTCGGCATGATCACCGTCGTCCTCGCGGGCGCCTGGCTGGGCCTGCTGACCGTCGGCGACGTCCGCACGCCGGTGGGTCCGATGGAGACGACGATGACGCTGCGGCCGTCCCTCACCGGCGGCACGAAGATCAACGTGTCCCCGCTCGGCGCGCTCTCCCTCGCCACCCACACCGCTCCCGTCCGCCTCGACGTCAACGTCGACCAGCTCGACCCCGCCCGCTCCCAGGCCCTCGTCGACCACCCCGAGCGCCTGTCCGGGCTCCAGGACGAGGTCGCCCGGGACGTCTCCCACGGCACCCTCGACCTCGCGGTCCGCTCCTGCGCGGCGGTCGTCGTGGGGGCGACGGCACTGGGCCTCGCGGTCTACCGCCGCCCACGCAGAGCCCTGCTGGCCGGCGGCCTCGCCCTCGCCCTGCTGACCGCCTCCGGCGCCACCGCCGTCGCCACCTGGAACCCCGACTCCGTCCTCGAACCCCGCTACTCCGGCCTCCTGGCCTCCGCCCCCTCCCTCGTCGGCGACGCGCGCGGCATCGTCACCGACTTCGACGTCTACCAGCGGGAACTGGCCCGCCTGGTGACGAACGTGACCAAGCTGTACGACGCCACCTCCACCCTCCCCGCCTACCAGCCCGACCCCACGACCGTCCGCGTCCTGCACGTCTCCGACATCCACCTCAACCCGGCGAGCTGGAAGATCGTCGCGTCCCTGGTGGAGCAGTACGACGTGGACGTCATCGTCGACTCCGGCGACACGACGGACCACGGGTCGGCCGCCGAGAACGTCTTCCTGGACCCGGTCCCCGAGCTGGGAGCGCCGTACGTCTGGGTGCGCGGCAACCACGACTCCCAGGTCACCCAGCGCTACATGTCCGGCCTGCGCGGGGTCCACGTCCTCGACGACGGCCGCTCCGTCACCCTCGCCGGGCTGCGCTTCACCGGCATCGGCGACCCCGAGTTCACGCCGGACCGGACGGCGGCCCAGGTGAAGGGCGTCCAGGAGGCGGCCGGGCGGCGGCTCGCGGGGGCGCTGCGGCTGGGGCCGCCGGCGGACGTCGCCGTCGTCCACGAACCGTCCGCCGCACGCGAGGCCGACGGGGCCGTCCCGCTCGTCCTCGCCGGCCACCTCCACCACCGCAAGACGGAGCTGATGAAGCACGGCACCCGCCTGAAGGTCGAGGGCTCGACCGGCGGGGGCGGCCTCCGCGCCCTCGAAGGGAAGTCCCCCGCCCCCGTCGAGGCGTCCGTCCTCTACTTCGACCGAGGCACCCGCCGCCTCCAGGCCTGGGACGAGATCCGCCTCGGCGGCCTGGGCGAGACGACCGCCGAGGTCAGCCGCCACCTCGCCACCGAGAACAAGGCCCCGGCAAGCCCGTCCCCCTCCCCCTCGTAATCCGTTTTGGCGATCCCTCCCGGCATCCCCTATGCTTCAGACGTCCCCGACGCGCTGACAAAGCGCCCAGGCGGGCCGATAGCCCTCATCGTCTAGCGGCCTAGGACGCCGCCCTTTCAAGGCGGTAGCACGGGTTCGAATCCCGTTGGGGGCACGCAACACCCTGTGCGACACTGTTCGCACAAAGCAAGGTCCTGTGGAGCAGTTTGGAGTGCTCGCCACCCTGTCAAGGTGGAGGCCGCGGGTTCAAATCCCGTCAGGACCGCTGGAGTTAGCCCTCGGGCTCAACTCCTCGGCTGGGTAGCTCAGTTGGTACGAGCGACCGCCTGAAAAGCGGTAGGTCGCCGGTTCGACCCCGGCCCCAGCCACAACACACACCCCCACCGGGCAACCGGTGGGGGTGTTGTTGTACCCGCTACCGCTCTCCACCCCGTCAAGGCGGAGGCCGCGCCCGCGGCGGAGCCGCAATCAGACACAGCAAATCCCGTCAGGACCGCTGGAGTCAGCCCTCGGGCTCAACTCCTCGGCTGGGTAGCTCAGTTGGTACGAGCGACCGCCTGAAAAGCGGTAGGTCACCTCGCCAGGCGGCCTGAGGACCGAACGGCGACTTCTGCCCCGTACGCTATTCCGTACGTTATCCTGTACGCCATGAAGACGATGAGTGTCACCGAACTGCGGGCCGGCATCGCCGATGCCCTCGACGCGGTCGAGAACGACGCCGAGGAACTCGTCATCACCCGTGCCGGTCATGAACCGATGGTCATCGTCTCGCTCGCCGAGTACGAGGCGCTGAAGGAGACCGACTACCTGCTGCGGTCGCCCGCGATGGCCGAGCGTCTGCGCAGGTCCGTCGAGCAGGACCGGGCGGGCGGGGGCACGGTCCGCGAGTTGGCGGACCCCGACGGCGGGGCCGGGCAGGGCGCCACGTGAAGGTTCTCTTCCTCGACGACGGCTGGGCCGACTACCTGTGGTGGCAGGCGAACGATCGCAAGCTGCTGAAAAGAATCAACCAGCTGATCGCCGACATCGACAGGAACGGCCACGAGGGCATCGGTAAACCCGAACCGCTGCGGAACGATCTATCCGGATACTGGTCACGCCGCATCGACTCGGAGCACCGGCTGGTCTACCGCATCGACGAAGACGACATCATCCATATCCTGGCCTGCCGCTTCCACTACACACGCCTTTGACAGAAAGCCCTCCCCGAAGCCACTCCCCCCACCCCGGGCAAAAGGGTTCGCCAGGAATTTCGCGAGGATGAGATCCTGGGTCGCGTATGTCTACGCAGCCTGCCCCCGCCCTCGGGAACCTCGCTTCCCGCCTCACCGAGCTGTCGTTGCGCGATGCGCACCGGCTCGGTCGCAGGCTTGAGGGTGCGCGGAAGATTCGGAAGCCGGAAGCCCGGACCGCGGTGCTCACCGAGATCGCGGCGGAGGTGGAGAAACGCGCCGGCGACATGGCCGCCAGAACGGCACGCGTCCCCGCCGTCTCGTACCCCGAGCAGCTCCCCGTCAGCCAGAAGAAGGACGACATCGCGGCGGCCATCCGCGACCACCAGGTCGTCATCGTCGCCGGTGAGACGGGGTCGGGGAAGACCACGCAGATCCCCAAGATCTGCCTGGAGCTGGGCCGTGGCGTGAGAGGCATGATCGGCCACACCCAGCCCCGCCGCATCGCCGCCAGAACCGTCGCCGAGCGGGTCGCCGAGGAGCTGAAGACCCCCCTCGGTGAGGCCGTCGGCTGGAAGGTCCGCTTCACCGACCAGGTCGACCCGGAGGCCACCTTCGTCAAGCTCATGACGGACGGCATCCTCCTCGCGGAGATCCAGACGGACCGCGAGCTGCGCGCCTACGACACGATCATCATCGACGAGGCCCACGAGCGCTCCCTCAACATCGACTTCCTCCTCGGCTACCTCGCCCAGCTCCTCCCCAAGCGCCCCGACCTCAAGGTCGTCATCACCTCCGCGACGATCGACCCGGAACGCTTCTCCCGCCACTTCGGCGACGCCCCGATCATCGAGGTCAGCGGCCGGACGTACCCGGTGGAGGTCCGCTACCGCCCGCTCCTGGAGGACGACTCCGACGACGCCGACCGCGACCAGATCACGGCGATCTGCGACGCGGTCGAGGAGCTGCAAGGGGAGGGACCGGGAGACATCCTGGTCTTCCTCTCCGGCGAGCGGGAGATCCGGGACACCGCCGACGCGCTGGAGAAGAAGAAGTACAGGTTCACAGAGGTCCTCCCCCTGTACGCCCGCCTCTCGCACGCCGAACAGCACCGCGTCTTCCAGCAGCACACCGGCCGCCGGATCGTCCTCGCGACCAACGTCGCCGAGACCTCCCTCACCGTCCCCGGCATCAAGTACGTCATCGACCCCGGCTTCGCCCGCATCAGCCGCTACAGCCACCGCACGAAGGTCCAGCGCCTCCCCATCGAGGCGGTCAGCCAGGCCAGCGCCAACCAGCGCAAGGGCCGCTGCGGCCGTACCTCGGACGGCGTCTGCATCCGCCTCTACTCCGAGGACGACTTCCTCACCCGCCCGGAGTTCACGGACGCGGAGATCCTGCGGACGAACCTCGCGTCGGTCATCCTCCAGATGACGGCCGCCGGCCTCGGCGACATCGAGAAGTTCCCGTTCATCGACCCGCCGGACCACCGCAACATCCGCGACGGCGTCCAACTCCTCCAGGAGCTGAACGCGCTGGACCCGGCGGAGAAGGACCCGCGCAAACGGCTCACGCAGATGGGCCGGAAACTGGCCCAGCTCCCGGTCGACCCCCGCCTCGCCCGCATGGTCCTGGAGGCCGACAAGAACGGCTGTGCCCGCGAGGTCATGGTGATAGCCGCCGCGCTCTCCATCCAGGACCCGCGCGAACGCCCCTCCGACAAACAGGCCCAGGCCGACCAGCAGCACGCCCGCTTCAAGGACGAGACCAGCGACTTCCTGGCCTACCTGAACCTGTGGCGGTACGTGCGGGAGCAGCAGCGCGAGCGCGGCTCGTCGTCGTTCCGCCGGATGTGCAAGCAGGAGTACCTGAACTTCCTGCGCATCCGGGAGTGGCAGGACATCTACACCCAACTGCGCACGGTCGCCAAGCAGATGGGCATCCACCTCAACGAGCAGGACGCCGACGCCGACCGCATCCACGTCTCCCTCCTCGCCGGTCTCCTCTCCCATGTGGGGATGAAGGACGTGAAGGAGAGCAAGGACGCGACGTCGAACCCGCGCAAGGAAGGCGGGCGGAACGAGTATCTCGGCGCCCGCAGCGCCAAGTTCGCGATCTTCCCGGGTTCCGCGCTCTTCAAGAAGCCCCCGCGTTTCGTGATGTCCGCCGAACTGGTGGAGACCTCCCGCCTCTGGGCCCGCGTCAACGCCCGCATCGAACCCGAGTGGGTCGAGCCCCTCGCCGAGCACCTCCTGAAGCGGACCTACTCCGAACCGCACTGGGAGAAGGACCTCGCCGCGGTGATGGCCTACGAGAAGGTCACGCTGTACGGCGTCCTCCTCGTCGCCCAGCGCAAGGTCAACTACGGCCGGATCGACGCCGAGGTGAGCCGCGAGCTGTTCATCCGCAACGCGCTGGTGGAGGGCGACTGGCGCACGCACCACAAATTCTTCGCGGACAACCGCAAACTCCTCAGCGAAGTAGAGGAGTTGGAGCACCGCGCCCGGCGCCGGGACATCGTCGTCGACGACGACACCCTCTTCGACTTCTACGACGCCCGGGTGCCCGAACACGTCGTCTCCGGCGCCCACTTCGACTCCTGGTGGAAGCACAAGCGGCACGAGCAGCCGGAGTTCCTCGACTTCGAGCGCGAGATGCTCATCCGGGAGTCCGCCGAGGCGGTCACCAAGGCGGACTATCCCGACAGTTGGCGCCAGGGTCAGCTCAAGTTCCGTGTGACGTACCAGTTCGAGCCCGGCGCGGACGCGGACGGCGTGACCGTCCACATCCCCCTCCAGGTCCTCAACCAGGTCACGGACGACGGCTTCGACTGGCAGATCCCGGGCCTGCGCGAGGAGTTGGTGACCGAGCTGATCCGCTCCCTCCCCAAGCCGATCCGCCGCAACTACGTCCCGGCACCGAACTTCGCGACACGCTTCCTGGACGCGGCGGTGCCTCTCCAGGAACCCCTGACGACCGCCATGGCGCGGGAGTTGAAGCGGATGGTCGGAGTCCCCTTCGACGCGGACGACTTCGACTGGTCGCGTATCCCGGAGCATCTGCGGATCACGTTCCGGATCGTCGACGAGCGGCGCCGGAAACTGGCCGAGGACAAGGACCTTGAGGCGCTGCGCCTCCAGCTGAAGCCGAAGGCCCGGCAGGCCCTGTCCAAGGTCGCCGCGCACGCCGCCGAGCGGGAGGGCGGGGAGTCCCTGGAGCGCAAGGGGCTCACGGACTGGACGATCGGTTCGCTGACCCGGGTGTTCGAGACGCGGCGCGGTGGACAGCCGGTCAAGGCGTATCCGGCGCTCGTGGACGACGGGGACACGGTCTCCGTACGGCTCTTCGACACGGAGGCCGAGCAGCAGCAGGCGATGTGGACGGGGACGCGGCGGCTGATCCTGCGCAACATTCCGGTCAACCCCGCAAAGTTCGCTTCCGAGAAGCTGACCAACGCGCAGAAGCTGGCGTTGTCGGCGAATCCGCACGGTTCGATCCAGGCGCTGTTCGACGACTGCGCGATGGCCGCCGCCGACAAGCTGATCCGGGACTTCGGGGGCCCTGCCTGGGACGAGTCCTCGTACCGGAAGCTGTACGACAAGGTCCGCGCGGAGATCGTCGACACGACCGTCCGGACCGTCGGGGCCGTCCAGCAGGTCCTCGCCGCCTGGCAGGCCGCCGAGCGGCGCCTCAAGGCCGTCAGCAGCCCCGCGCTGCTGGCGAACCTGCGGGACGTACGGGCGCAGTTGGACGCGTTGGTGCGGCCCGGTTTCGTAACGGCGGCAGGCATTCGCCGACTACCGGACCTGATGCGCTACCTGGTGGCCGTGGACCGCCGTCTCCAGCAGATGCCGACCAACGTCCAGCGGGACACCACCCGCATGGAGAAGGTCCACGAGATGCAGGACGAGTACGCCTGGCTCCTGGAGCAGCTCCCCCAGGGCCGCCCCGTCCCCACCTCGGTCCTGGACATCCGCTGGATGATCGAGGAACTCCGAGTCAGCTACTTCGCCCACGCGCTGGGCACGGCCCACCCCATCTCCGACAAGCGGATCGTGAAGGCAATCGACACCGAAGCCCCGTAACTCCACGCTCACGGAGGGTGAGTTCGACCTGACCACTCACCCTCCTGTACAGTCCTTCTCGCAGCCCAGGGAAGCCAACCCCAAAGCCGCAAACGCAAGGTCCTGTGGAGCAGTTTGGAGTGCTCGCCACCCTGTCAAGGTGGAGGCCGCGGGTTCAAATCCCGTCAGGACCGCACTACGCAAGAGGCCCGCATCCATTCAGGATGACGGGCCTCCTTCGCATCCGCCTGCCACCCTGCCGGGCGGCGTCCCGCTAAGCGGTGTAGCCGATCAAGTACGCGGAACGCGCAGGTCATCGCGCACATCGACGTGGCTCGGCGGCGCCTTTGGTGCTGACGGCAGGTCAGCCGCACGCGAGGCGGAGGCCGAGCCCGCGGCGGAGCCGCAATCAGACACAGCAAATCCCGTCAGGACCGCATCACGCGAGAGGCCCGCATCCGCTCAGGATGACGGGCCTGCTTCGTGTTTGCCTCAAGCCCTCCTGGCTACCCGTCAGAACCAGAGGCCCCTCAAGGCCGCTGGGGGCGCTGGTGGCGCCCCGGGGCGGCCGGAACCTCACAGCCGGCCTCGCGGCCCCTCACACCCCCCTCCAAGCGATCTTCCTCGCCCCCCGAAGTCGAGGTGGCTAGCGGCGCCTTCGCGGGTAGGTATAGCAGAGAGAGGGAAGTCCCTTACGGGAGTGGGGGGTTGGGGGCAAGGGTGTGAGGGTGTGATGGGTGTCACGTGGTTTGTTTGAGGGAGGAGGGTTCTTACCAGCCTCCTACAAGGGGTCAATTTAATATGTGCAATTGCACCACTCCGGGAGAGTCGTCACGGGTGATCCGACAGAGACGATCAGAGGGCGACAAGGTCGCTCACAGGAGCACCCCGTAAGCACTTGCACGCACACAAAAAAGATCGCGCTGGACCCGGCGGAGTCCAGCGCGATCGACGACACACCCGAGATGGGTCAGGGGCCTGTTGGGGCAGGGCCCGTGTCAGATGAAGCTGTGGTGCGGCAATGCGGTCGAGCGGTGAATCGTGTGAGCATCACGGCTGATGGGGGAACCGCCGAAATGCCCGGTCAGTCGGCTTTCAGGCTTCGCTGCGCTGCTGCGGAATCCCCGCAAGCAGTGCGCGAACCTCGGCCTCGCGATAGCGACGGTGCCCGCCGAGCGTACGGATGGACGTGAGCTTCCCGGCCTTCGCCCACCGCGTGACCGTCTTGGGGTCGACACGGAACATGGTGGCGACCTCAGCCGGGGTCAGCAGCGGCTCAGCATCAGGGGTGCGAGCGGTCATGAGCGGCCTCCTCGGGAGAACCGAACCTTCTCGGTTCTTTCCTCTAAATTCTGCACCTTGACCCGCGTTGCCCGAAATGGGCGGACGCGAGTCGAGTCGGTTATAGGACGAACGGCTTGTCCTCGGCACTACAACTACACCATCTGTCCAGCCGCGTCGGCCAAACCGATGGAATTGCCCTCCCAGGTAGTCATCAGCCGCGGAAGCCGATGGACCATGCCATAGCGGACAGTCACACCACTGTGACGATCAGTCACAGCGGCGATCAGGAGTCACAAGACCCCCCAAAGCATGTAATGCTGAGACAGAGCCTCCCCCGGGCTCCTTGTCCTATTTTGGCACGAGGAACGGCGAGGGACGCAAGAGTCAGTTACGTGCGGTCTGTCACGCTTGACACAAAAGCCCGGATCGGGACCAACGTCCCGTCAGTTTCCGAACCTCAGGACGAAGTACGGCAGACCGTACGCTGTTCGACAACGTTCGAGCCGTGACCTGCGTCACACTTGATGACGGATCAGTTACTTGTGACGTCCCGTTGACCAACCGCTCAGTTCGCGGAGCGCAGGTCCCGGACCGCCCGCCACCGCTCGACCAGCCGCCCGTACGCCTCCCCGGCCGCCTCGCCGTCCTCGCGCCGCAACGCCTCGATCCCCTCGGCGACGTCCGCCGCGGAGTGGTCGATCTCCAGCTCGCCGGCGGGCAGCACATGCACGAGCCCGCCGTAGTCGAGTTCGACGAGCGAGCGGGGGTGGAACTCCTCCAGCCAGCGCCCGACGTCCACGAGCCCGTCGAGCATCGGCCCTTCGTCGATCGCGGCCCTGAGCGCCTTCAGCCCCCGCGCGACCCGCCGCCTGGCCTGCACCATCGGTGTCCGGTAGCGCAGGGTGGGCCGCTCGTCGGCGGTGCCCTTGTCGAAGCGCCGCTCCTCGTCCGCGACGAGCACGAACCAGTTCAGCGGGATCTGCCAGGTCGCCGTCCGGATCCAGGGGCGGGCGTCCGGGTTCCGCTCCCTCCAGCGGTCGTAGTCCTGGGCCGCCTGCCGCCGTACGACCTCGGGGAGCACCGCGTCGAGGACCGGCGGCGGCAGCATCTCGCCCAGCTCACCGAGCGCCTGCCAGCCGCGCAGCCGGGTCCGCCAGGGGCACACGCACAGCACGCCGTTCGCCTCGATCACGAACGCGTCGGTGCTCTCGTGCACCGGCACCGCGACCGGCGGCGTGGGCAGCAGGTCGGCGAGCGAACGGCGCAGTTCGTCCTGGTACGACGGCCTGCGCGGACGCCGGGCGTAGTTCGCCCAGTGCGCGCGCTCCGGCTCGGGGAAGGCGGCCAGGGGCTCGTACACGCGCAGATAGGCCGCGTACGGGACGGTCACCGAGGACACCTTGGGCACCCCTCCTCCCTCCCCACCCGGCCGGTCGGAAAACCTGCCCGACCGATCACGGACGAACCCGAAAGCCGCGCAAATCGTCGCACGTGCGTACACCTCTCGTGGGTGATCCCTCACACAGCGCATCCGGTGTCCGAAAAGGCCCTACGCTCGTGCCACAGGCCCCGCCACCTGTATGGGGCTTGAGCCCCAACCGCCGCTAGTTACTTGGGAGTCACTACCGTGACCGACGTATCCGACGGCGTCCTGCACACCCTGTTCCACTCCGATCAGGGTGGTCATGAGCAAGTCGTGCTCTGCCAGGACCGCAAGTCCGGCCTGAAGGCCGTCATCGCCCTGCACTCCACCGCTCTCGGCCCCGGTCTCGGGGGGACGCGGTTCTACCCGTACGCCTCCGAGGAGGCGGCCGTCGCCGACGCGCTGAACCTCGCGCGCGGGATGTCGTACAAGAACGCCATGGCCGGGCTCGACCACGGCGGCGGCAAGGCCGTGATCATCGGGGACCCGCTGCGCGACAAGAGCGAGGAACTCCTCCTCGCCTACGGCCGGTTCGTGGCCTCGCTGGGCGGCCGGTACGTCACCGCGTGCGACGTCGGCACGTACGTCGCCGACATGGACGTCGTCGCCCGCGAGTGCCGCTGGACGACCGGACGCTCCCCGGAGAACGGCGGCGCCGGCGACTCCTCGATCCTCACCGCGTTCGGCGTCTACCAGGGCATGCGCGCCAGCGCCGAGCACCTCTGGGGCGACCCCACCCTCGCCGGCCGCCGGATCGGCATCGCCGGGGTCGGCAAGGTCGGCCACCACCTCGTCGGCCACCTGCTGGCGGAGGGCGCCGAGGTCGTCGTCACCGATGTGCGGGACGACGCCGTCCGCCGCGTCCTCGATCTGCACCCGCAGGTCCGGGCCGTCGACGACACCGACGCGCTGATCCGCGTCGAGGGGCTCGACGTGTACGCGCCGTGTGCGCTGGGCGGTGCGCTGGACGACGAGAGCGTGCCGGTGCTGACCGCGTCCGTGGTGTGCGGCGCCGCCAACAACCAGCTCGCCCACCCCGGCGTCGAGAAGGACCTCGCCGACCGGGGGATCCTCTACGCGCCGGACTACGTCGTGAACGCGGGCGGGGTCATCCAGGTCGCCGACGAGCTGCACGGGTTCGACTTCGAGCGGTGCAAGGCGAAGGCGGCCGGCATCTACGACACGACGTTGGCGATATTCGCACGTGCGAAGTCGGATGGGATTCCGCCGGCCGCCGCGGCCGACCGGATCGCCGAGCAGCGGATGCACGAGGGGGCTCTCGCGCGGGGCTGGTGACCGGTCGCCGGACCGTGCTCGCGGTACCGCCGGGAGGAAAGTTGGAGAGAACTCTCACTCTTCCCGGCGGGTCGGCCGCCAATAAGTGGTTAAAATCGCCACTGACCAGCCATGACGGCATGTCTCACCGATGCCGGGCGCACGCGCCCGCCACGGGCGACGTACCGTATGGGTGTGGGCTCAGGTACCGTGGGAGCCCTACGGACGGCCTCTCCACGGAGAGTCCGTTCTGGATCATGAACGCGTGTCAAGACTCTGGGGCCGTCGAGCCCCGTCATTGAGGGGGTCGAGCCATGGGGCGCGGCCGGGCCAAGGCCAAGCAAGCGAAGGTCGCCCGCCAGCTGAAGTACAACAGCGGCGGGACGGATCTCTCACGCCTGGCCAATGAGCTGGGCGCATCGCCATCGACTGTTCCGCCGAACGCTGAGCCGTTCGAGGACGACGACGATGATGATGGGCAGGATGACCCGTACGCACGGTACGCCGAGCTGTACGGGGACGATGAGGACGACGATGAGTCGCCCTCATCCCAAAACCAACATCGTCGCGGGGCATAACCCCCGACGGTTTGGCCGCACCCGACCCGGTCCGGGGATCATCGGACCGGGTTTTGTGCTGCCCTCCGAAGGCCGCCTCTCTGAGGCGGGGTGGGCTGATCAGGCGTAGTCGCCCACCAGCTCCGCGCCCGTCTCGTGGCTTCCACGCGCCTCGATCTCCCCCGCGACCCACGCGTCCACCCCGCGGTCCGCCAAGGTCGTCAGGGCCACGTCAGTGGCTTCCTCGGGGACGATGGCGATCATGCCGACGCCCATGTTGAGGGTCTTCTCCAGTTCGAGGCGTGCCACCTGGCCCGTCTTGCCGACGAGGTCGAAGATCGGGGCCGGGGTCCAGGTCGAGCGGTCGACCACGGCGTGGAGGGTGTCGGGGATCACCCGGGCGAGGTTGGCCGCGAGGCCGCCGCCGGTGATGTGCGAGTAGGCGTGGACGTCCGCCGTGCGGGTGAGCGCGAGGCAGTCCAGGGAGTAGATCTTGGTGGGCTCCAGGAGTTCGGCGCCCAGCGTGCGGCCGAGCTCCGCGATCTCGGCGTCCAGGGAGAGCTTCGCCTGGTCCAGGAGGACGTGGCGGACCAGGGAGTACCCGTTGGAGTGCAGGCCGGACGCGGCCATCGCGATGACCGTGTCGCCCTCGCGGATGCGCTCCGCGCCGAGGAGGCGGTCGGCCTCCACCACGCCGGTGCCCGCGCCGGCGACGTCGAAGTCGTCCGGGCCGAGGAGACCGGGGTGCTCGGCCGTCTCGCCGCCGATCAGGGCGCAGCCGGCCAGGACGCAGCCTTCGGCGATGCCCTTGACGATCGCGGCGACACGCTCGGGGTGGACCTTGCCGACGCAGATGTAGTCGGTCATGAAGAGGGGTTCGGCGCCGCACACCACGATGTCGTCCATGACCATGGCGACCAGGTCGTGGCCGATCGTGTCGTAGACGCCGAGGCGGCGGGCGATGTCGACCTTCGTGCCGACGCCGTCCGTGGCGGAGGCGAGGAGGGGACGGTCGTACCCCTTGAGGGCGGAGGCGTCGAAGAGGCCGGCGAAGCCGCCGAGGCCACCGAGGACCTCGGGGCGCTGCGTCTTCTTCACCCACTCCTTCATGAGTTCTACGGCGCGGTCGCCCGCCTCGATGTCGACGCCGGCGGAGGCGTAGCTGGCACCGGTGGTCTCAGACATGACTGTGACTTTCGTTTCGTCCTGCGGAGGCTTACGGGCGACGGATCGCGTCCACGGCGGCCGGCGCCGCCGTGCCTGCCGCCAGCTCGGTCTCCAGGAGCTGCTTGCCGAGCAGCTCGGGGTCCGGCAGCTCCATCGGGTACTCGCCGTCGAAGCAGGCGCGGCAGAGGTTCGGCTTGGCGATGGTCGTCGCCTCGATCATGCCGTCGATGGAGATGTACGCCAGGGAGTCGGCGCCGAGGCTCGTGCCGATCTCGTCGACGGTCATGCCGTTGGCGATGAGTTCGGCGCGGGTCGCGAAGTCGATGCCGAAGAAGCAGGGCCACTTCACCGGCGGGGAGGAGATCCGGATGTGGACCTCGGCGGCGCCCGCCTCCCGGAGCATGCGGACCAGGGCGCGCTGGGTGTTGCCGCGGACGATCGAGTCGTCGACGACGACCAGGCGCTTGCCCTTGATGACGTCCTTGAGCGGGTTCAGCTTGAGGCGGATGCCGAGCTGCCGGATGGTCTGCGAGGGCTGGATGAAGGTCCGGCCGACGTAGGCGTTCTTGACGAGGCCGTTGCCGAAGGGGATGCCGGACGCCTCGGCGTACCCGATCGCGGCGGGGGTGCCGGACTCCGGGGTCGCTATGACGAGGTCGGCTTCGGCGGGGGCTTCCTTGGCCAGCAGACGGCCCATCTGGACGCGGGAGGCGTAGACGTTCCGGCCGGCGATGTCGGTGTCGGGGCGCGCGAGGTACACGTACTCGAAGACACAGCCCTTGGGCTTCGCATCCGCGAATCGCGAGGTGCGCAGACCGTTCTCGTCGATCGCGATGAACTCGCCGGGTTCGATCTCGCGGACGAAGCTGGCGCCCGTGATGTCGAGGGCGGCGGTCTCCGAGGCGACGACCCAGCCGCGCTCCAGGCGGCCGAGGACCAGCGGGCGGATGCCCTGCGGGTCGCGGGCCGCGTACAGCGTGTGCTGGTCCATGAAGACGAGGCTGAAGGCGCCGCGGACCTTCGGGAGGACCGCGTGGGCGGCCTCCTCGATGGTCAGGGGTTCGCCCTCGTCGTCCGTCTGGGCGGCCAGCAGGGCCGTCAGCAGGTCGGTGTCGTTGGTGGCGGCGACGCGGGGGGTCCGGCCGCCCTCCTTCTTGGGGAGGTCGGCGACCATCTCCGCGAGCTGCGCGGTGTTGACGAGGTTGCCGTTGTGGCCGAGCGCGATCGAGCCGTGCGCGGTGGCACGGAACGTCGGCTGGGCGTTCTCCCAGGTGGAGGCCCCGGTGGTCGAGTAGCGGGCGTGACCGACCGCGATATGACCCTGGAGGGAGCCGAGGGAGGTCTCGTCGAAGACCTGGGAGACGAGCCCCATGTCCTTGAAGACGAGGATCTGGGAGCCGTTGCTGACCGCGATTCCCGCGGATTCCTGGCCCCGATGCTGGAGGGCGTACAGCCCGAAGTAAGTGAGTTTGGCGACCTCTTCGCCGGGAGCCCAGACTCCGAAGACGCCGCAGGCGTCCTGGGGGCCCTTCTCACCGGGGAGCAGATCATGACTGAGTCGACCGTCACCACGTGGCACGGCTCCGAGTGTAGGCGAGATCGACCACTGGTCCGAATTGGGGATACCGGCCGGTAGTCGGCCGTTCAAGCGTTTCCCCTGGTCAGCGCGGTGCGGGTGGGGTCAGGGGGTGCTGTTTGCCGTACTGGTGAGTGAGGTGTCGCACATCATTCGGGACTTCGTGGCCTACGACATCAAAGGGAGGTAGGGGGTGAGGTCGGCGCGTTCGCCGCTGGCGGTGAGCTGGGCTCGGTCTCTGGCCTCTGCCCAGCTCAGACGGCCTGTCGCCAGCCTGATCCAGGTGAGCGGGTCGGTCTCGACGACGTTCGGCGGGGTGCCCCGCGTGTGCCTCGGACCTTCCACGCACTGCACGACGGCATAGGGCGGGATCCGCACCTCCGTCGACCCGCCGGGGGCCTTCTGGGCGAGGGCGTCGGCGAGGAGCCGGGTGGCGGCGGCGAGGGCCTGGCGGTCGTGGGGGACGGCGGCTTCCGGGAGGGCCGCGTTCAGGTCGTCCGTGTGCACGGCCAGTTCGACCGTGCGGGTCACCAGGTAGTCGGCGAGGGGGAGGGCTCCCACGTTCGTCCGCAGGAGGCGGGTGCCGGGGTGCTCGTCGAGCCGGTCGGCGAGGGCGCGGGCGATGGCGTCCAGGTCCGTGGGGGTCTCGGCCAGCTTGCGGGTGAACTCGTCGATCGCCGTCGCACCGGCCGCCGTCGCGAACGGCCAGTCCAGGAGGGTGGCGTCCTGCTTCGGGGGTTCCGGGAGGGCGAGGGCTCGGTCGATCGCGGTGACCGCCATGCCGATGTGCGCGATCAGCTCGCGGACGGTCCAGTCGCCGAGGCGGGTGGGGCGGGCGAGCTGGGGTTCGGTGAGGGTGCGTGCGGCCTGGTCCAGGTGGGCGAGCTGGGCCAGGACCGCTGCTCGGGTCTTGGCGGGGTCGTAGGTGCGGGGGCGCTTCTTGGCCGGGGGCATGGGCCGGAGCCTATGCCTTGACCGCGTAGCCGCTCAGGCCCTTTTCGATCAGTGCGAACGCGTGCCGGGCGCGGGTCGCGGCGTCTCGCGTGATCTCCTCCACGGTCTCGCCGGCGTCGATGCGGCGGTGGTGCTCCTCGATCAGGGCGTTGCGGGTCGCGGTGAGGGTGGCGGCGGCGATGAGGGCGAGGGTGGGGTCGCCGGTCTCCTCGGTGAGGAGGTCGGCGAGCTGCCGGGCGCCGCGTTCGGACGTCAGGTACGCGCGTTCCCTCAGGGCCGGGGTTTCGAGGATCACCGCGCGGATGCGGCGGACGAAGGGTGCGTCCTGGAGGCCGACCCCCGGGTCGCGCGCCTCGACCAGCTCCAGGAACTGCCTGCGGACGGCCGCTGCGGCGGACTCGCCCGACGGGCGCTCGCGGACGGCCTTCGCCGCGTCGAAGAAATGGTCCTGCATCGGCAGGAAGACCAGGTCCTCCTTGGTGCCGAAGTAGTTGAAGACGGTCATCTTGGACACCTCGGAGGCGTCCGCGACCTCCTGCACGGACACCGCGTCGAACCCCTTCTCCGCGAACAGCGCGACCGCCGTCCGGTGGATCCGGATCAGCGTCTGCCGCTTCTTGCGCTCGCGGAGCCCCTCGGTCTCGGCCATGCGGTCACCTTACCGGTGCCCTTACCCGGGCGAAATTTGATCCCAGATTAAAGATTGACCCGGTCCATATTCCTCGGGCAGGGTGTTCCCCATGACCGAGACTCAACGCAAGGTCGGCCTGTTCGTCTGCCTCGTCACGATCGTCCTCGCCGTCCTCGACTCCCAGATCGTGTCCGCCGCGACCGTCCCGATCGTCCGCGATCTGGACCCCGCGCACGGAGTGGCCGGCGTCGGATGGCTGATCAGCGCCTTCGCCCTCGCCTCCGCGGCCGTGCTGCCGCTGTACGGGAAGCTGTGCGACGCGTACGGGGCGCGGCGGGTGTTCCTGGGGGCCGTCGGGACGTTCTTGGTGGGGTCCGCGTTGTGCGGGGCGGCTCAGTCCCTCGGGCAGTTGGTGGGGGCTCGGGCTGTGCAGGGGGTGGGGGCCGGGGGGTTGATGAGCGTGACGATGGTGGTGATCGCGCAGCTCAAGGGGGTCGGGGGCGGGACGGCGGACGGCGAGAGGGCCGGTGGCGCCGGGGCCGCCGGGGTCGTCTCCGGGGGCGGGATGGCGCTCGGTCCCTGGGTCGGGGGGCTGCTCGCCGATCACGCGAGCTGGCGGTGGATCTTCTACGTGAACCTGCCGCTCGGGGTGGCGGTGCTGGCCGCCGGGTGGTGGGCGCTGCGGTTGCCCGGCGTCGCGCACCCACGTCGCATCGACTACCCCGGGGCGCTGCTCGCGGCCGTGTTCACTTCCGCGCTGCTCCTCGTCGCCGACTGGGGCGGGAAGCGGTACGGCTGGGGGTCCTGGGAGATCGCCGGACTCGTGGTGGTGTCGGCTGTGGCGCTGGGGTTGTTCGTACGGCGCCAGCGGGTTGCCGACGAGCCGGTCCTTCCCCTGACCATGTTCCGGGTGCCCGCCTTGCGGTGGGGGTTCGTGTTCCAGGTGCTGATGGGGGCCGGGCTGGTCTGCGCGCTGTACTACGTCATGGTGTATCTCCAGGTCGTCCGGGGTGTGAGCAGTTCGTCCGCCGGGCTGTACCTGCTTCCCATGGCCGCCGGGATGACCCTGGCGGGGATGGTGGCGGACCGACTCGCCCTCCCTGAACGGACGTTCGTGATCACCGGCTCCGCGGTGACCGCCCTGGCGTTCCTGTCCCTGTCGGCCCTCGGCCCTCACACGCCCCTGTGGCGGCTCCGCCTCGGGCTCTTCCTCATGGGCGTCGGCTTCGGCCAACTCCTCGGGCAGACCATCCAGTTGATCCAGCGAGCGGCTCCCGCCGGGCAACTCGGGGTCGCCACGACCTCGTTGCGGTTCTTCCAGACGCTGGGGACGGCTTGGGGGGCTGCGGGGTTCGGGGCGGTGCTGCGGGGTGCCGGGGGTGGGGTGGAGGGGGTGTTCTTGTGCGGGGCGGGGGTGATGGGGGTGTGCGTGGTGGTCGGAGTGCTGTTTCCTCGGGGGGTCGAGGGTGAGGTGGGAGTTGCTCCCACCTCACCCTGACGAGGGCATTCCGATCAGGCGGAGGCGTCTCCGGCGAAGACCTCGTCCGCCGAGGTGGCGGTGATGGCTCGGTCGAACCAGCGGTCCAGGGTGGAGAGGTCGGTGCAGGAGGTGATGAGGTCGCGGTCGGAGTCAGAGACGGTTACGCCCCGGCGGTCCAGGATGCGCAGAATGTCTTCCGCCCGGCCTACTGCACGGCCTTCCTCACGACCTTTCTCACGCCCCTCCTCACGGATGCCCTCCGACAGAGGGGAGACGAAGAATGAGGTGTCGATGGCCACGAGTTCCCTCCAGAGTTCGGCGTACGGACCCTTCCCCAGGCCCTGAGCGGTGAGTTCGACGAAGTGTTCTGCCGCGGACTCGTCCCGTTCCTGAAGATCCCGGAGAGCCAGCACCAGTGCTTCCAGTATGGCCCGGATCTCGGGATCGCGGTGGTGCAGAATCGCGGACAGAACGGTCATCGGAATGTCGCGGGCCGCCTGCTCCTGGGTCGTGAAGACCGGGACGTTGTCCGGCCCCAGGACGATGGGGTGCAGGGTGAGCGCGGTCCACTCCTTCAGGCCGATGTGGATGGGCCCGGCGGCCCACTCCGCGGTGGCGCGGTCTTCGCAGACGACCACCAGGACCGGCGGGATCTTGTACTTGGAGTAGAGGTAGCTGAGGTAGTAGGCCCAGCTGGCCGTCTTGTCCTCGTCCTTCTTGCGCTGGGCCTCCACCACGAGGAGATAGCTCTCGCTGTCGGCGGTGTAGATGCGCAGCAGGCTGTCCACCCGCCGCTCCAGCGGATGGTTCTCCGTGAGGTCGGTCGGCATCTCCTTGCTTGTCACGACGTCGGCGAACGGAATCCCGTTCGCCCTGGCCACGCGGACGAAGACACCGGGATCCTGCTGGATGATCCGGTGCATTGCCTCATGCGGTGAACTGACCACGGTGCCCTTCAACGGTTACTCACTGTGAACGCCGCGATCGTAGGACCGAGTTCCCACCCCATATCCGCCAATCGGGTGACGACCACCCTTTCGAGTGAGGATCACCAGTGCTGAAAGGTCACTTCAGGGTTGGCCGAGCTGGGCCCGTCCAGGAGGGGCTGGGGGACGTGGCGGAGGTGGAGGTCGAAGAAGGCGGCGAGGTAGGAGCGGGTGATGACGCCGGAGCGGGGGCCGGGGAGGGGGAACTCGGGGTCGGTCAGGGAGAGTTGGGCGGCCAGGACGGGGAGGTCGGTGAAGGCGAAGTGGCCGGCGTCGGTGACGGTCAGCCAGCGCTTCCAGCCGTCGAGGCGGGACCAGGCGAGGTCCCAGGTCTCGTTGCCGGGGTGGTGGGTGGAGGCGGTGCCGAGCATCAGGAAGGGACGGGCACCCAGGCCCGTCGGCGGAACCGGGGTGAAGAAGCCGCCGTCCAGGTTCGCACCGGCGCGGAAGCGGGGGTCGGCGGCCATGGCGGGGACCGCCGTCGCGCCGCCGACGGAGTGCCCGGCGACGCCGATGCGCCGAGGGTCGATCAGCGCGGCGTAAGGGGAGGTGCGCGCCGTCAGTTCGTCCGTCACGAACGACAGGTCCCGGGCCCGCCCCTCCGTCACCGCGGCCATCCCCGTCTCCTTGGCCCTCTCGCACGCCACGCACGGCAGGAGCCGTCCGCCGGGGAAGGTGGTGGCGACGGACTCGTAGGCGTGGTCGACCGCCGCGACGACGTACCCGCGACTCACGAGCTCCTCCGAGAGGAGAGTGAGGGTCGTGCGCGGCATGGTGAACCCCGGCGAGAGCAGGACCAGCGGGAAGCGGCCCCGCGCCGGGTGGGCGTTCTCGCGGGTGTTGGTCCGCGTGGCGCTGACCGACTCCGCCGGGACGACACCGTCGTACCCCCGGTCCTTCAGGAGCCGTTCCGCTTCCGCCGTGCTCATGTACGCGGCCGGGGTCCCGGTGCCGGGCCGTGCCGGGTAGTACAGGGACACCATCAGCTCTCGCGCGCCGGCCTCCGGCACCCAGGGGTCCCGGCGGCCGGCGTCGACCAGGTGCAGGGTGTTGCGGCCCACTGCGAACTGCCCTGTGGGGTGCGGTAGTTCGAGCTGGACGGGGGCGGCCTGTGCCGGGGATGTGGTCAACACCGTCGCGGTTAAGGCGAGGAGGAGCAGGACGGCGCGGAGAAAGGGTGTGGATCTTGGCATGGGGGGACAGTAGGGGGAATTAAGCAGGGGCCGGAATGGGGATAGCCGGAGGGTTCGGGGTGCGGTTACCCCGACAATGGGCCCTGAGGGGAGGCCAGTTGATGGGAGAGAGTGGGCAACAAGAGGTCTGGCGTGAGTGTTTGGCCTTGGGGCGGCGGCTGTTGCCGTTGATGGACGAGGAGAGGTGGCGGCGGGACAGCAGGTGGGAGAAGTTCCAGGGGATGGGGGCCGAGCGGGGGGATTTCCCGTTCGGCGTTTTCGCCGGGATCGTCTTTCACGCCCTGGTGAAGGACGCTGTCGCCGAGGGGAGTCCGGCGTCCGTCGAGACGCTCGACGCCATTTCGCTGCGGGACGTGGCGGAGGCGGTCAGGGACAGGCCCGACCACGAGTTGCTCGTGGGATCGCCGACCGTCTTCGCGGACGACGAGGAGGAGACGGCCGTGCTGGCGATCCGGTGGTGCGTGTACGCCAGATCGCGTCAATTCCTGGTGCTGCGGGGGTACTTGGATCACGCGCTGCACACGATCACCGGGCGCGTCTCGACCCCCGCCCCCACCTGCGGAACCCTGCGCGACACACGACAAGGTCCCGCCCCCCGATAGAGGGACGGGACCTTCGCGCGAGGAGAGTTACGCCAGCAGCGCCGGAATCGTCCCCTCGTGCGCCTCGCGGAGTTCCGCCAGCGGCAGCGTGAACTCGCCCTGGAGTTCCACCTCTTGGCCGTCGACGACACCGATCCGGGTCACCGGGAGCCCCCGCGCACCGCACATGTCGTTGAAGCGGACCTCCTCGGAGCGCGGGACGGCCACCACGGCACGCCCGGCGGACTCGGAGAACAGGAACGTGAACGCGTCCAGCCCGTCCGGGACGACGAGACGGGCGCCGAGCCCGCTCAGCAGGGCCGACTCGACGACCGCCTGGATGAGACCGCCGTCCGAGAGGTCGTGGGCGGAGTCGATCATGCCGTCGCGGGACGCCGAGATGAGGATCTCGGCGAGGAGGCGCTCGCGCTCCAGGTCGACCTTGGGCGGCAGCCCGCCCAGGTGGTCGTGGACGACCTGGCTCCACGCCGACCCGCTGAACTCCTCACGGGTGTCGCCGAGGAGGTAGAGGAGCTGGCCCTCTTCCTGGAAGGCGACCGGCGTGCGGCGGGCCACGTCGTCGATGACGCCCAGGACCGCGACGACCGGCGTCGGGTGGATCGCCGCCTCGCCCGTCTGGTTGTACAGGGAGACGTTGCCGCCGGTGACCGGCGTGCCCAACTGCTGGCAGGCGTCGGCCAGTCCACGCACCGCCTCGGCGAACTGCCACATGACAGCGGGGTCTTCGGGGGAACCGAAGTTCAGGCAGTCCGACACCGCGAGCGGCTTCGCACCGGTCGTCGCGACGTTGCGGTACGCCTCCGCCAGCGCCAACTGGGCGCCCGTGTACGGGTCCAGCTTCGCGAAGCGGCCGTTGCCGTCCGTGGCGATCGCGACGCCGAGGCCGGTCTCCTCGTCGATGCGGATCATCCCGGAGTCCTCGGGCTGGGCGAGCACCGTGTTGCCCTGCACGAAGTGGTCGTACTGGGAGGTGATCCAGCTCTTGGACGCCTGGTTGGGGGAGGCGACCAACTGCACTACCTGCGCGCGCAGTTCAGCGGAGTCGGCCGGACGTGCCAGCTTCTCCGCGCCGTCCGCCTGGAGGGCGTCCTGCCAGGAGGGGCGGGCGTAGGGGCGCTCGTACACGGGGCCGTCGTGCGCGACCGTCCGCGGGTCGACGTCCACGATCTTGCCGCCGTGCCAGAAGATCTCCAGCCGGTCGCCGTCCGTCACCTCGCCGATGACCGTCGCGATGACGTCCCACTTGTCGCAGATCGCGAGGAAGCGGTCCACTTTCTCCGGCTCGACGACCGCGCACATGCGTTCCTGCGACTCGCTCATGAGGATTTCCTCGGGCGAGAGCGTGGAGTCGCGCAGCGGGACGTCGTCGAGGGTGACGCGCATGCCGCCGGAGCCGTTGGACGCCAACTCGCTTGTCGCGCAGGAGAGTCCGGCAGCTCCCAGGTCCTGGATGCCGACGACCAGCTTCTCGGCGAAGGCTTCGAGCGTGCACTCGATGAGCAGCTTCTCCTGGAAGGGGTCACCGACCTGGACGGCGGGGCGCTTGGAGGGCTTCGCGTCGTCGAAGGTCTCGGAGGCGAGGATCGACGCGCCGCCGATGCCGTCGCCGCCGGTGCGGGCCCCGTACAGGATGACCTTGTTGCCCGCGCCGGACGCCTTCGCGAGGTGGATGTCCTCGTGCCGCATGACACCGATGGCACCGGCGTTGACCAGCGGGTTCCCCTGGTAGCAGGCGTCGAAGACGACCTCGCCGCCGATGTTCGGCAGGCCCAGGCAGTTGCCGTAGCCGCCGATGCCGGCGACGACACCGGGGAGGACGCGCTTGGTGTCGGGGTGGTCCGCCGCGCCGAACCGCAGGGGGTCGACGACGGCCACCGGCCGCGCGCCCATCGCGATGATGTCGCGGACGATCCCGCCGACACCGGTCGCCGCACCCTGGTAAGGCTCCACGTAGGAAGGGTGGTTGTGCGACTCGACCTTGAACGTCACGGCGTAGCCCTGGCCGACGTCCACGACACCGGCGTTCTCGCCGATGCCGACGAGGAGGGCGTCGGAGTGGGGGGCCTTCTCGCCGAACTGGCGGAGGTGGACCTTGGAGGACTTGTACGAGCAGTGCTCGGACCACATGACGGAGTACATGGCGAGTTCGGCGCCGGTCGGGCGGCGGCCGAGGATCTCGACGACGCGCTCGTACTCGTCCTTCTTCAGGCCGAGTTCGGCCCAGGGCAGCTCGACGTCGGGGGTCGCGGCCGCGTTCTCGACCGTGTCCAGAGGCGTGCGGCTCATGCGTTGACCAGCTTCTTGAGGATCGAGGTGAAGAAGGGGAGGCCGTCGGTGCGGCCACTGCCGACGAGCGGCTCGACCGCGTGCTCGGGGTGCGGCATGAGGCCGACGACGTTCCCGGCCTCGTTGGTCACGCCCGCGATGTCGCGCAGCGAGCCGTTGGGGTTCAGGTCGAGGTACCGGAACACGACCCGGCCCTCCGCCTCCAGCTTGTCGAGCGTGTACTCGTCCGCGACGTACCGGCCGTCCATGTTCTTCAGCGGGATGTGGATCTCCTGGCCCGCCTCGTAGTCGGCCGTCCACGCGGTGCCCGCGTTCTCCACCTTCAGCTTCTGGTCGCGGCAGATGAAGTGGAGGTGGTTGTTGCCGAGCATCGCGCCGGGCAGCAGGTGGGCCTCGGTGAGGATCTGGAAGCCGTTGCAGATACCGAGGACCGGCATACCGGCCTTGGCCTGCTCGATGACCGTCTCCATCACGGGGGAGAAACGGGAGATCGCGCCGGCGCGGAGATAGTCGCCGTAGGAGAAACCGCCGGGAAGGACGACGGCGTCGACCTGGTGGAGATCCTTGTCCTTGTGCCAGAGAGCGACCGGTTCGGCGCCGGCGAGGCGGATCGCGCGCTGGGTGTCACGGTCGTCGAGACTCCCCGGGAAAGTGACGACGCCAATACGAGCGGTCACTTGGCCGCCTCCGCGACTTCTTCGACCTT
Source organism: Streptomyces sp. S6 (assembly GCF_054880855.1). NCBI lineage: Bacteria > Bacillati > Actinomycetota > Actinomycetes > Kitasatosporales > Streptomycetaceae > Streptomyces > Streptomyces sp. S6. Next base: position 23,600 of record NZ_JBTYMC010000044.1, read on the forward strand.
GACCGTGAAGTCCTCGATCACGGTGTTGGCGAGGAAGGATTCGGCGAGGTCGTGGATGCGGGCGAGGGCGGCCTCGTCCACAGGTCCGTCAACTTCCAGTTCGAATCGCTTTCCCTGGCGGACATCGGAGATGCCGTCGAAACCCAGACGCGGCAGTGCGCGCTGCACCGCCTGGCCCTGGGGGTCGAGGATCTCCGGCTTGAGCATGACGTCGACTACGACGCGTGCCACGGGCACTCCCGGTGGTGTGGTGCTTGGGTTCCTGCGGCTGTTCCAGCAGGTGTCTTCAGACTACCCGGACAAAATTTCTACCCGCGTAGAGTTGTAGGAAGCTACGTGATCGCCATCACGATCGGGTATCAGAAGGGGGTGACCTGGAAAAGTTACGGGAAAGATCCCCGATCGGCCCCCGACAGGTATTGCGCACCTGACACGCGGGGAGATTTAGTCGGCTTCACTTTTTATTACCAGGCGCTGTACCGTACAAAAAAATTGGCATTTTCAGCCGAAGGGACCGATATTCGTGGCGCAGAAGGTCGTGGTCACTCTCTTTGACGACATCGACGGCTCGGAAGCGGCGGAAACGATCGCGTTCGGGCTCGACGGCAAGTCGTACGAGATCGACCTGAATGAATCCAATGCCAAGAAACTGCGTAAGGCGCTCGCGCCGTACGTGGAGGCCGGCCGCAAGCGGTCCCGGTCGGGCAAGGCGTACAAGCAGACGGAGGTCGCCCCCGACCCGTCCGCCGTCCGGGCCTGGGCCCTGGCCAACAAGATGGACGTCCCGGCCCGTGGCCGCATCCCCAAGAAGGTGTACGAGGCGTTCGCCGAGGCGCAGTAGTCGCGGCGCCGGCTGCCCTCAGGAGGGCCTGGGGGCAGCCGACTTGCGTTACCCCCCCGCTGATCGGCTAATGTCTGGAGCACGCCGCCGGGCACGGGAGAAAAACCCAGGCCAGGCAGGTTGTGCGGGTGTAGTTCAGTAGCAGAACATCCCCCTTCCAGGGGGAAGGCGCAGTGTGCAATTCCTGTCACCCGCTCTGCATCGCCGTACCGGTCTCGCTTGTGGATCAGGTAAGGTGGTGCCCGCGCCGATCGGTGGGAGCCGGTCGGATGCAGTGCGGACGTAGCTCAGTTGGTAGAGCGCAACCTTGCCAAGGTTGAGGTCGCGAGTTCGAGCCTCGTCGTCCGCTCAGGGTTAAGACCCCGGTCCATTAGGACCGGGGTTTTTTCGTGTCGTGATCCTCTTCTGACATTTGTCATGCGGGGTCATGACATCGCGCACTGCTCATGGCCCCCGCCGGGCGGGACGCTGAATGCATGAACGCCATGGGGACGAAAGAACACGTGATCGAGGTCGAGGACCTCCGGCGTGTGTACGGGGGCGGATTCGAGGCGGTCCGCGGGGTGACCTTCCACGTCGGGCGCGGTGAGGTCTTCGCGCTGCTCGGCACGAACGGCGCCGGCAAGACGTCGACGGTCGAGCTGCTGGAGGGGCTCGCGCAGCCGAGCGGGGGGCGGGTGCGCGTGCTCGGGCACGATCCGTACACCGAGCGGGCCGTCGTCCGGCCCAGGACCGGGGTCATGCTCCAAGAGGGCGGATTCCCCTCGGAGTTGAGCGTCGTCGAGACGGCCCGGATGTGGGCCGGCTGTGTCAGTGGCGCCCGACCGGTCGGTGAGGCGCTGGAGTTGGTCGGGCTCGGCGGCAAAGAGCGCGTCCGGGTCAAGCAGTTGTCCGGCGGTGAGCGGCGGCGCCTCGACCTCGCGCTCGCCCTGCTCGGCAACCCCGAGGTGCTGTTCCTCGACGAGCCGACGACCGGCCTGGACGCCGAAGGGCGGCGTGACACCTGGGAGTTGGTGCGGGCGCTGCGCGACTCGGGGACGACCGTGCTGCTCACCACGCACTACCTGGAGGAGGCCGAGGGCCTCGCGGACCGGCTCGCAATCATGCACGCCGGGACCGTCGCCCTCTCGGGGACCCCGGCCGAGGTGACCGCCGCGCAGCCGTCCCGGATCTCCTTCGAGCTGCCCCTCGGGTACTTCGTCGGGGATCTGCCGCCGCTCGACGGACTCGGGGTGCTCGGGCACACCGTCGAGAACGGCGTCGTCCGGCTGCGGACGCGGGACTTGCAGCGGACGGCCACCGAAGTGCTCGTGTGGGCGCGGGCGGCCGGGGTGGAACTGGGGCGGCTGGACGTGCGGTCGGCCTCGCTGGAGGAGGCGTTCCTCGGGATCGCCGCGGAGCGCAAGGAAGGGGTTTCGGTATGAGCGGGGTCGCCACGACGACGCCGGGCGGGCGGATGAAGGCGCTCGCGCGGGCGGAGTTCACGCTGCTGGGGCGGAGCAGGAGCATGGTCGTCACGGCGATGCTGGTGCCGCTGCTGCTGCCGGTCAGCGTCGCGCAGTTCACGAGCGACAAGATGCTGAAGGAGATGGGGCTCGACCTCGGGCAGTTGCTGCTGCCCGCCGGGATCGGGTTCTCGATGTTGTTCGGCATCTACTCGACGCTCGCCGCGATCTACACGACGCGGCGTGAGGAACTGGTGCTGAAGCGGCTGCGGACCGGGGAGCTGCGGGACGGGGAGATCCTCACCGGGACCGCGCTGCCGATGTTCGCGACGGGGCTGCTCCAGACCGTCGTCCTCGTCGTCGGGTGCATGCTGCTGGTCGACGTCGGTGTGCCGAAGGCGCCTCAGCTGGCCGTGCTGGGGCTGGTGCTCGGGTTCACGGTGTGTGCGGCGCTGGGCGCGGCGACGTCGGGGCTGACGAAGACCGTGGAGAGCGCGCAGGTCACGACGATGCCGTTCGTGTTCGTGTCGATGATCATGTCCGGGGTGGCCGTGCCGCTGGAGGCCTTCCCCGACCGGGCCCAGTCCTTCCTGGAGCTGCTGCCGCTGTCGCCGGCCATTCAGCTGATCCGGGGCGCGTGGACCGGCGGGATGTCCGGGGGCGAGGTGCTTCAGGCCGTCGGTGTCGGAGTGGCCTGGACCGTCGCCGCCGTGTTTGCTGTGCAGCGGTGGTTCCGGTGGGAACCTCGGCGCTGAGGATCGGGAGAGCATGCGGGGCTGGTGGGGGAAGAAGAGCACGCCGGAGAAGTTCGACGCGTACATGCGGTGGTCGTTCGCCTCGTTCGGGGTGATCGAGGTCGGGAGCGTCTCGGCCTCGGTCGCCTCTCTGGGCCCGCTGTTCGGCCCCCTGCTGCTGGGGCTGACGGCGCTGCACGGGGTGGCCGTGGTCGTCGTCGTCTTCCGGTCGCTGGACTGGCACCGGGGGTTGCGTGACCAGCCCGTGCGGCTGCTGTACGCGTTCGGTGCGCTCACCGCCCTGATCTGCGTCATGGCGGGCGTGCTCGGCCGGTACGGTCACGGCGAAACCGCGGACAGCGCCGGCGGTGCGATCTTCGGCGTCGTCATGGTCTTCGGGCCCGGCATCATCTGCTTCGGGCTGCGGGAGCGGCGGCAGATGTACGCGGTCATCGGCGGGTTCGCGGCCGGGACGGGGGTGCTGATGCTGGGGCTGGGGCGGTCCTGGGGTGCGCTGGTCGTCTCCCTCGTCGTGGTCGTCGCCTCCGCGTTCTGCGCGGCCGTCGGCGTCTTCTCGATCTGGATCATCAACGCCGTCTACGAGCTCGACGACGCCCGCGAGGCCCAGGCGCGGCTCGCTGTCGCCGAGGAGCGGCTGCGGTTCGGGCGGGATCTGCACGACGTGATGGGCCGCAACCTCGCCGTCATCGCGCTGAAGAGCGAGCTGGCCGTGCAGCTCGCTCGGCGGGGGCGGGAGGAGGCGGTGGAGCAGATGATCGAGGTGCAGCGGATCGCGCAGGAGTCCCAGCGGGAGGTGCGGGAAGTCGTGCGGGGGTATCGGGAGGTGGATCTCGGGGTCGAACTCCTCGGCGCTCAGGGGGTGTTGCGGGCCGCCGGGATCGAGTGCGAGGTGCGGGGGGACGTCGGGAAGCTGCCGGGGGAGGTGGAGTCGGTGCTCGGGTGGGTCGTGCGGGAGGCCGCCACCAATGTGCTGCGGCACGGGGACGCTCAGCGGTGTTCCGTGCGGCTTCGGGTGGGGGGTGGGCGGGTCGTGCTGACCGTCGAGAACGACGGGGCGTCCGAAGGGGGTGCGAGCGGGAGCGGGTCCGGGCTCGCCGGGCTTCGGGAGCGGCTCGCCGTCGTCGATGGGACGCTGGAGGCGGGGCTGGTGAAGGGCGGGGTGTTCCGGGTCGTGGCCGACGTGCCGATTTCTGTCAGTGAGGTCGTTTCATGAGCATGCGGGTACTGCTGGCCGACGACGAACATCTGATCCGGGGTGCGCTCGCCGCGCTGCTCTCCCTGGAGGACGACCTCGTCATCGTCGCGGAGGCGGCGAGCGGGCCGGAGGCGCTGGCGATGGCTCGGGCGCACGAGCCCGACGTCGCCGTCCTCGATCTTCAGATGCCGGGGGCGGACGGTGTGAAGGTCGCCACATCCCTGCGGACCGAGTTGCCCTCGTGCCGGGTGCTGATCGTGACGAGTCACGGGCGGCCGGGGCATCTGAAGCGGGCGCTCGCCGCCGGGGTGCGGGGGTTCGTGCCGAAGACGGTGAGTGCGCAGCGGCTCGCCGAGATCATTCGGACCGTGCATGCGGGGAATCGGTACGTGGACCCGGAGTTGGCGGCCGATGCGATCTCCTCCGGGGATTCGCCGCTGACTTCTCGGGAGGCGGAGGTGTTGGAGCTGGCGGCGGATGGGGCGCCGGTTTCCGAGATCGCCGAGCGGGCTTCGTTGTCCCAGGGGACCGTGCGGAACTATCTGTCGTCCGCCGTGTCGAAGTTGGGGGTGGAGAATCGGCATGCGGCTGTGCGGATCGCTCGGGAGCGGGGTTGGGTATAGTAGGCGTCGTGCTTCGGCACGTGCGGACGTAGCTCAGTTGGTAGAGCGCAACCTTGCCAAGGTTGAGGTCGCGAGTTCGAGCCTCGTCGTCCGCTCAGTTGAAAGCCCCGGCCCGGGATTTGGGTCGGGGCTTTCTTGGTTGTATGTCGGGTGCGGGTGCTTCGTGGTTGCTCGCGCAGTTCCCCGCGCCCCTAAAAAAGCGACAGTCGCCCGGCGACGAAAGAAGCCCCCGGAGTTCGTGCGTCCCCGGGGGCCCGCCGCTGTTACGTCCAGGTCTGGCCCGTCAAGCGTTCGTACGCCTCTACGTACTTCACCCGCGTCGCCTCCACGATCTCCTCCGGCAGCTCCGGCGGAGGCTGCTCGCTCTTTCTGTCCCAGCCCGATTCCGGGGACGTCAGCCAGTCCCGCACGAATTGTTTGTCGTACGACTCCTGCGCGCGGCCCGGCTGCCACTGGGCGGCGGGCCAGAAGCGGGAGGAGTCGGGGGTGAGGACTTCGTCGGCGATGACGAGGGTGCCGTCGGTGTCGTGGCCGAACTCGAACTTGGTGTCGGCGAGGATGATGCCTCGGTCGCGGGCGATGTCGCGGGCGCGGCCGTAGACGGCGAGGGTGGCCTGGCGGAGTTGGGCGGCCGTTTCGGCGCCTACCTGGCGGGCGACTTCTTCGTAGGAGACGTTCTCGTCGTGGTCGCCGACGGCGGCCTTCGTGGCCGGGGTGAAGATGGGGCCCGGGAGTTCGCTGCCGTCCTCCAGGCCCTCGGGGAGGGCGAGGCCGCAGACCGTGCGGGTGGCGTTGTACTCCAGGAGGCCGGAGCCGGTGAGGTAGCCGCGGGCGACGCACTCGACGGGGAGCATGTCGAGGGACTTGCAGACGAGGGTGCGGCCCTGCCAGTCGGCGGGGGCGCCGGCGGGGAGGTCCGTGCCGATGACGTGGTTGGGGACGAGGTCGGCGAGCTGGTCGAACCACCACAGGGAGAGCTGCGTGAGGATGCGGCCCTTGTCGGGGATCTCGCTCTGGAGGACCCAGTCGAACGCGGAGGTGCGGTTGCTGGCGACCATCACGAGGTCGCCCGCCGCGTTCCGGTACAGCTCACGCACCTTTCCGGTGTGCAGGTGCACCAGGCCCGGGACCTCAAGGGGTTCGGGCTTTACTACGAATCCGGGCACGGTTCCTCCCCGTGGATCTGTACAGGTGCCTCGATTCTCCCGTATACGGTTTTCGGCCTGGTCACCGGGCCGGTCGCGGCGAGGCGGAATCGCTCAGTCCCGTTTGCAGATCCGGTCCAGCAGGTTCGCCGTCGCCCGCTGCACCCGTGAGTCGACGTGCCCGGGGCGGTCCAGCGCCGGGGACCAGGCGAACGTGCCGGACGCGAAGACGAGGGCGCCGGAGGGGGCGCGGTACAGGGACGTCTCCTGGTGGCGGCGGGCGCCGGCGGGGTCGTCGTACGGGGAGTGGGCGAGGAGGAGGCGCTCCTCGTGTTCCGGGAGGGGCGTGCGGGGGAAGTAGCGGTCGGCCTCGCCCGCGACCAGGCCCTCGATCTCGTCGCCCTCGTGGGCGCCGGTGGCCTCCCACAGCCAGTGGTGGGCGTTGCGGACGATCATCGGGCTGGGGGTGGGGACGCGGCCGGCGTACTGGATGCCGAGGAGCTGCTGCTCGGGGCGGTCGATCTCGCGCCACAGCAGGGACTTGCCGGGGCCTTTGCGCTTGCGGCACGTCAGCAGGCGGGCGGGGGCGCCGGAGGGGGACGGCCCCAACTCGACCTGCCAGTACATGGTGTTGGCGGAGAGGAAGACGAGGGACGTGCCGCTGTCGCGGGCCAGCTCGGCGGTGCGGCGCATGTTCGCGGACCAGTACTCGTCGTGCCCGGGGAAGAGGAGGCCCCGGTAGCGGGTGGGGTCGACGGTGCCGGCGTGCAGGTCGCGCGCGTCGGCGTACGCGAGGTCGTAGCCGTAGCGCTCCGCCCAGCGGATGACGTCGTAGGCGTGGCCGACGTGCAGCGGCAGGCCGGCGCCGGCGTAGGGGCGGTCGAACGAGATGGTCGTCGCGGCGTCGGCCTCGCCGAGGAGGCGGCCCTCGTCGTCCCACGCGTGGTAGAGGCTCGCGCCGGTTCTGCCGTCCTCGGGGTAGAGGTTGTACGCCTGCCAGGTGATGTCCGGGAGGAGGAGCAGGAGGTCGGCGGGGCGTTGGTCCCTGACCGTGAAGGGGATGTGCGAGCGGTAGCCGTCGGCGGTGGTGAGGACGGCCACGTACGCGCCGACGTTCCAGTACGAGGGGACCTGGAGGCGCCAGCTGAGCCACCAGTGGTGGCAGGAGACCGTGCGGTCGGCGGTGAGGGGCGGGAGCTGGACGATGCCGGAGAGGCGGGGGCTGGTGGTGATCTTGGCGGCGCCCTCGCCGTTGTAGTGGCCGATGCGGTAGACGTCGACCGTGAACTGCTGGGGCGGGTCGACCGTGATGTGGAAGTCGACGGCCTCGCCGGGGGCCACCGCGCCCTGGGAGGTGAAGCCCTTGATCTGGCGGTGGACGTCGTCGGCGGAGCGGGGGGCGCCGGTGGGGAACGCCTGGTCTCTGGGGGCGGGGATGCGGGGGGTGTGGGGCTGGGGGTCCACGTACCAGGGGACGATGCGGCCGGTGTCGTCGAAGTAGGTCTCGCTGCCGCGCAGCCAGGGGAGGGGGCCGAGGGCGAAGGGGTCGGAGACGGCGTGGGCCATGGCGCCGGACTGCCAGCGGGGGGTGGGGGTGCCGGGGGGTGGCGGGGGGTCCAGTACTTCGTCGGGTGCGGGTGTGTTGTCGTTCTTCGCGCCCGTGTCCGGTTTCTCGTCCATCCTCGCTCCCCTCCCGCTGCCCCCGTGGTCGTGCCTTGTGCGGTGTGCTTGTCCTATGCCGGAGGCCTTGCCATGGGCTCCGATTGGTCCCAGCACATCACATAACGCGCGCAGGCGGTCACTACTCGTTGCGAATTGGCGTGAAGAGGAATACGCAACTCCGGTACGGCGCCTGTGGTTCAGACCAGGCGGAGGGGTTTCTCCGGACGTATGCCCAGTTCGACGAGCCAGACGCGGAGGGGGTCCGGGTCGCCGTGCTCCACGAGGCTCAGGACCCGGGGGGTGAGGTCGGGCGCGCGTTCGCCGTCGAACAGGAGGACCGGGCCGTCCAGCCAGTCCAGGCCCGGGGTCGCGCCGGCCGTGTCCATCGCCGCGCAGCAGACCATCGCGATGACGTGGTCCGCGAGCAACTCCCGCTCTGTGCGCGGGGGTTGGAGGGGGAAGAGAGGGAGCGCGTCGTCCCACAGGGCCGTGTCGGGGCCGGGGGTGGTGCCGGGGACGGCGGGACGGGGGGTTGCCGCTTCGTCGCGGGCCAGCTCGGCGCTGAGGCGGGCGGCGAGGGCGGAGGTGCGGGGGGAGAGGGTGGGGGGTTCTTCGGGGTAGAGGTCGGCTTCGTCGAGGTCTAGGAGGTCTGTGTCTGTGTCTGCGTCTGCGTCTTTGTCCACGTCTACGGCGGGCTCGGGGTGGGGTGCGTGGACGTCGTCCTCGAACCGCTCCCCTCCGTCCCCCGTCAGATGCTCCAGCACCCGCGCCAGCGTCGGCGCGTGCGCGTCCCCCTCGGTCGGCCGGGTCCTGCGGACGCCGAGCGCGTCCAGTGTGCGGTGCAGGCGGGAGGCGTTCGTGCGCCAGGTGCGGTCGACCACCTCGTCCGGGTAGTCCTGCCAGGTCACCGGGGACCAGTCGGGGCCGGGTTCGGCGGGGCCGCCGTGGAAGAGGCGGGCGGCGAGGAGGGAGGCCGCTTCGTCGATGGTGCCGGGCTCTTCGAGGAGGTCGCAGGCGGGGCGTTCGCCGAGGCGGGAGGCGAAGCCCTCGGCCAGCCGGTCGCGGCGGGAGAGTTCCGTGAGGGCGGCGACCACTCCCACGTCGAGGCGGGAGGGCCAGCGGCCCATGCGCCACGCGGGGAGCGCGACCCGGGTGAGGAGGCGGTCCCAGCCCGCGTAGGCGAGCCCGACCTGCTCCTGGGCGACGATGCGAAGTCCGTAGTCCACCGTCTGCGCGCGCTCGGCGGCGGCTGCGGCGACCCCCCGCTCCATCTCCGCCGCGTGCACCCGGCACCCGCGCAGCAGGAGTCGGACGACATGGCCCATGCCGGCGAACAGCAGGCGGGGCGAGCGGGCGGCGGCGGTGGCGACCGCGGCGTCGAGTCCGCGCACGAAGCGGCGGGCGGCGGCTATGTCGGGGTGGGCGGAGGGGCCCGTACCGGCGACGACCGGCGCGAGGACCGCGCGCAGTTCGCCGACCCGCATCCACCACAGGAAGGGGGAGCCGATGACGAGGACCGGGGCCGTCGGCGTCCGCCTCGGGTGGTCGGCGCCCGCGTTCGCTATCTCGTCGCGCGCGGGGGGCGGCGGGGTGCCGTGCGCCCGGTGGCTGCGGTCCTCCAGCCAGCTGTCGCAGTCCGGCGTCAGAGCTATCGCGGAGGGCGCGGGGACGTCCAGCCGGTCCGCCAGGTCGCGCACCAGGCGGTAGAGGTCGGGGGCCGCGGACTCCGGGATCGGGACCGTGGGGCTCAGGGCCGGGCGACCGTGCCGACGTTCTCCGACGCGATCCTCGTCTACCTGCGCGACCCGCTGCCGGTCGGCGACGAGCGGCCCACGGGTCCGCTGGTGCTGCGGCTGCGCCGCACGGACCGCATCCCCGAGGAGCAGGACTCCGAGGCCGGGTTCATCATCCCGGCGCCGCTGCCCGAGCCGTCCGAGATCTCCGAACTGTCGTCCGCGATCGCCGAGTTGTGCGAGGTGCGGCAGGGCGGGGCGCTCGCGGAGGTGCTGCGCGGGGTGCGGCCGGTGTTCGCGGACGCGCCCGCCGC
>NZ_JBTYMC010000045.1:0-33122 GCF_054880855.1 Streptomyces sp. S6
CCGCGGGCCGGGTCGCCCCCGTCGCCCGCTCCCCCTGCGCGCACCCCGAGGCGAGCGCGGCGACCGCGAGTACAGCGACCCCGATCCGGACGCCGGTCGGCCTTGCCGGCCCCGTCAGCCTGCTTTTGTCATCTTGTCGCACTGGTCCCATGGTCGGGGATCTTCACAGCCGAGGGGGACCGAGCGGCGCCGACACCTCGGCGAGGGCGCGACGATCCATCGGGTGGCGTACCCCTGTACCTCCCGCACCTCCCGCACCCCCCTACCTCCCGCCCCCCTACCTCCCGTACCCCCTGAGAGCCACCCCCGGAGACAATGACCCCGTGAACGACCTGACCCCCCTCCTCACCCCCCAGGGCCGCGCGCTCCTCGAAGCGGTGCGCGGTACGCAGCCCGGCGATGAACTGGCGGTCGCCACCCGGCTCCGCAAGGAGTACCCCGCCGAGCTGGTGTCGGCCGCGCTCGGGCAGGCTCGGCTGCGGGCGCGGGCGGTGGTGAAGTTCGGGGAGACGGACGCCGGGCGGATGTTCTTCACGCCGAACGGGGTCGAGCAGTCGACGCGGGCGAGCGTCGCCTCGTACCGGGCCCGGCGGTTCAAGGAGCTGGGTGTCACCAGCCTCGCCGACCTGTGCTGCGGCATCGGCGGCGACGCGATCGCGCTGGCGCGGGCCGGGATCAGGGTGCTCGCGGTGGACCGGGACCCGGCGACCGCCGCCGTCGCGCGGGCCAACGCCGAGGCGCTCGGCCTCGCCGACCTCATCGACGTCCGGGAGGCGGACGTCGCCGACGTCGACACGTCCTCGTACGACGCGGTGTTCGTCGACCCCGCCCGGCGTGGCGGGCGCGGCCGGATCTTCGACCCCGAGGCGTACTCCCCGCCCCTGTCCTGGGCGATCGGCGCGGCCCGCAAGGCTCCGCTGGCCGCCCTGAAGATCGCCCCCGGCGTGCCGCACGAGGCGATCCCCGGCGACGCCGAGGCGGAGTGGATCTCCGACGGCGGAGACGTCAAGGAGGCGGTGGTGTGGTTCGGGACGGCGCCGGGGGCGGTACGGGCGACGCTGCTGCCGGGCGGGGAGAGCCTGCTGGGCGCGGGGCTCCCGAACCCCGAAGTCCGGCCCCTGGGACGGTACTTGTACGAGCCGGACGGCGCCGTCATCCGCGCACACCTCGTCGCCGACGTCGCCCAGGGCCTCGCGGGCGGGGGACTCATCGACGAGACGATCGCGTACGTCACCTCGGACGAACTCCGTCCGACCCCGTACGCCACGGCCTACGAGATCACCGACCAACTCCCCTTCAACGTCAAGAAGTTGAGGGCACTGCTGCGGGAGCGGGAGGTGGGGGTGCTCACCGTGAAGAAGCGGGGGTCGGCCGTGGAGCCGGAGGAACTGCGCAAGAAGGTCAAGCTCCAGGGGCCGAATTCGGCGATCGTGTTCCTCACGCGGGCGGCGGGGGCGCCGGTGATGCTGGTGGGGCGGGCGGCTTCGTAGGCAGCCGGAGCTACGGCGTCTCCGCCCGTCTCCGCAGCAGCTCCCGCTCCCGCCCGTTCCCCGCCAGCTCCGCCGCCCGCGCGAACTCGGTGCGCGCCTCCTCCGTACGGCCCAGCCGCTCCAGCAGGTCCCCTCGGACGCTGGGCAGCAAGTGGTAGTCCTTCAGGGCGGGTTCGGCGGCGAGGGTGTCGACCAGTGACAGGGCCGCCGCCGGGCCCTCCGTCATCGAGACGGCCACCGCGCGGTTCAACTCGACGACAGGGGACGGGAATCGGGCGGCGAGGAGGCCGTACAGGACGGCGATCGAGGGCCAGTCGGTCTCGTCGTACGTGTACGCGTGGGCGTGGCACGCGGCGATCGTCGCCTGGAGGGTGTAGCGGCCGGGGGTGCCGGTCGTGGTGGCCCGGGCTCGGGAGAGGGCGTGGACGCCTCGGCCGATGAGGAGGCGGTTCCAGCGGCGGCGGTTCTGGTCGCGCAGGAGGACGGGGGTGCCGTCGGGGGCGGTGCGGGTGGGGATGCGGGACGCCTGGAACTCCAACAGGGAGGCCAGGGCGTGGACTTCGGGTTCCTTCGGCATGAGGGCGGTGAGTTGCCGGGCCAGGCGCAGGGCGTCCTCGCAGAGGGCGGGGCGCAGCCAGTCGTCACCGGCCGTCGCGGCGTAACCCTCGTTGAAAATCAGGTAGATGACGTCGAGGACGGGTCCGAGGCGGGCCTCTCGATCCTGGCCGTAGGGGACTTCGAAGGCGACGTTCGCCGCGGCGAGGGCGCGTTTCGCGCGGACGATGCGCTGGGCGACGGTCGGTTCCGGGACGAGGTACGCCCGCGCGATCTCGGCTGTCGTGAGGCCGCCGAGGAGGCGCAGGGTGAGGGCGGTGCGGGCGTCCGGGGTCAGGACGGGGTGGCACGTCATGAAGACGAGCCTCAGGACGTCGTCGTCGAAGTCGTCGGGGTCGTCCGGCGGGGGCGGGGCCGTCTCCTCCAGGTTGCGGCCGATCTCGGCGAGCTTGCGGGCGTAGACCTCGCGGCGGCGGATCAGGTCCACGGCCCGGCGCCTGGCCGTGGCGGTCAGCCAGGCGCCCGGGTTGTCGGGGACGCCGTCGCGCGGCCACTGCTCCAGCGCGGCGACGAGGGCGTCCTGGGCCAGTTCCTCGGCGATCCCGACGTCCCGGACCACGCGGGTGACGGTCGCGATGATCCGCGGGGACTCGATCCGGAAAACGGTCTCGACGGTCTTGCGGGGGTCCATGGTGAGCTGTTCCACAGCTCACCATCGAACACCCCGGCACTGACATCCGCCCGGTGTCAGCCCTCCGCGATCTCACGCAGCTCGCAGGTCACCGTCCAGTGCTCCTCGTGCACCCGCAGGAACCGCTCGGTCCAGTGCAGGGCCTCCGCCTTGTCCTTGCACTGCATGATCGCGTAGCCGCCGACGACCTCCTTGGCCTCGGTGAACGGCCCGTCGGTGACGGAGATCTTCCCGCCCTCCCAGTGGACGCGGGTCCCCTGCGCGGTCGGCGTCAGGCCGGCCGTGTCGAGCATGACGCCCGCCTTGGTGATCTCCTCGATCAGCTCGCCCATCCGCTGCATCAGTTCCTCGCTCGGCCCCTCGGCGGGCGCGGACGCTTCGTCGATCTTCACGAGCGACAGGTAACGCGGCATGGTGACTCCTCGTGTACGAGATGTGAGCGGGGCTGTTCCCCGCCTCTCACACGTACGTCGAACGAGGTCCGCCCGGATCGACAGGCTCGCCGAAGAAACCCGAGAAAAATGTTCCGGCTACTTCAGGGAGTCCCACAGCTCCCCCGCCTGCGGCTCCTGCGCGATCACCCGGTTCGGATCGGACGGCGCCTCCACCACCGGCATCATCACCGTCGTCAGGCCGGCCGCCGACAGGCCCCGGACGCTCTGCCCCAGCGTCATCAGGTCGTGGAGGGAACTCAGCCCCGTGTCCGTGGTCAGGCTGCCGGTGACCGCGTCGGCGACCTCGTACAGCTTCGCCGGGCTGCTCAGCAGGTTCAGGTCCGACATCTGGGCCAACAGCGCCTTCACCAGGGTCTGTTGGAGTCCGATGCGGCCCAAGTCGCTGCCGTCGCCTATGCCGTGCCGGGTGCGGGCCAGCGCGAGGGCCGTCCTGCCGTTCAAGTGGTGGGTACCGGCGGCGAGTCGGAGGTGGCTGTAGGTGTCGTCGATGTCCTTCTCGGTGGTGACGGTGACGCCCCCGAGCGCGTCGACGAGTTTCGCGAAGCCCGCGAAGTCGACCTCGATGTAGTGGTCCATGCGCACGCCGGTCAGCCGCTCGACGGTCTTGACGGCGCAGACGGGCCCGCCGATCTCGTACGCGGTGTTGAACATGACCCCCTGGGCGACCCGGGTGGTCCCGCCCGAGTCGCGGGGGCAGGACGGGCGGGTGACGAGGGTGTCGCGGGGGATGCTGACGACCGTCGCGGCGGTGCGGCCCGCGTCGAGGTGGACGACCATCGCCGTGTCGGAGCGCGCGCCGCCCTCGGGGCCACCGCCGAGTGCCTTGTTCTCCTTGCCGGTTCGCGAGTCGGAGCCGAGGACGAGGAGGTTGAGGGAGCCGGTGGGGAGGGGTGAGGCGGACGGCGACGGGGTGACCATCGCACGGGCCGGACGGTCGTCGCCGAGCGCCTGGTCGATGTCCACGCTCTTGATGTTGGAGTCGAGATGCCAGTACACCCAGCCGCCGGCGGCCACGCCGAGCGTCAGGACCCCGGCGAGGACGAGACCGACGACCCTCACCACCTTGCGAGGCCGCCGGTCCGCCTGTCTGCTGTCGCCGCCCTGCTCCTCTTTTCGCGTCACACACCGAACATAAGTCCGGAATGTCAACGTCCTGTAAGGAGAGGCCACCCGGGGTCGATTTCTTCGGAAAATCTCACGCCGGAAAATCTCACGACACCGTCACCGCCGGTGCCGGATTGCTCCCGCTCCACGCCCCGTTGAACCCGAACGACACCGAACCCCCGTCCGGCACCGTCCCGTTGTACGACGCGTTCGCGCACGACACGGCCGCCCCCGTCTGCGTGCACGTCGCGTTCCACGCCTGCGTCACCGTCTGCCCCGCCCCGAACGTCCAGGTCGCCCGCCACGACGACAGGGCCGCGCCCGAGCAGGAGATGACGACGTTCCCGGTGAACCCGGTGTTCCACTGACTGGTGACGCCGTACGTCGCCCGGCACGCTCCCGTCGGCGGGGTCGTCGTCCCGCCGAGCGCCTCGGCGATCCAGTAATAGGCGGGCTTGGGCTGGAAGTTGGCGTCGTACGGCGTCGCCGCGCCCTGGCCCGGGAACGTCGACTCGACCCAGGAGTCGGAGTCGGTGAACCCCCACACCGTGAGGTTCACGCACCGCGCGACGGCGACACAAGCGGCCGTCACCGCCTTGCAGTCGGCCTTCTGCTGGGCCAACTTGCCCGCGTCGGAAGGGAGGTTCATACGGATGTCCAGCTCGGTGATCGCGACGTCGAGGCCGAGGTCGGCGAAGCGCTGGATGTTCTGCTGGAACGTGGACGGGACCTGACCGAGGATCAAGTGGGCCTGGAGACCGACCCCGTCGATCGGCACGCCCCGCTGCTTCAGTGAACTGACCAGGTTGTACAGGGCATTGGACTTCGCGTTGACGCCCTCGCCGTTGTAGTCGTTGATGTACAGCTTCGCGTCCGGGTCGGCGGCCCGTGCCCAGGTCAGGGCGTTGGCGATGTAGTCGGCGCCGAGGCCGTTGTACCAGAGCGTCGGCCGGTAGGTGCCGTCCTCGTTGAACGCTTCGTTGACGACGTCCCAGGCGGTGATCCGGCCCTTGTAGCGGCCGACCTCGGTGTTGATGTGGTTCTGGAGCAGGCTGCTCAACTCGGCGGGTGTCCAGGTGCCGTTGGTGAGCCAGCCGGGGTTCTGGTTGTGCCAGACGAGGGTGTGGCCGCGCACCTGCTGGTTGTGGGCCCGGGCGAAGTCGACGATCTGGTCGGCCTCGGACCAGTCGAAGGTGCCCCGGGACGGTTCGACCGAGCCCCACTTCATGGCGTTGCCGGGGGTCAGTGAGGAGAACTGCGCGGCGGCGAGGTCGCCGTAGGTGCCGTTGAGCTTGGAGCCGGTCACCGCCGTGCCGACGACCTTGCCCTTCGCGGCGCCGAGGTCACGCAAGGGGGTGTCGGCGGCCTGGGCGGGGCCGGCCGTGGCGGTGAGCAGGGCGCCGACGGTGACCGCCCCGGTGAGCAGGGCGGACAGGCGTGAGCGGGAGGAGGGTCTCATTGCGGGTGCCTCCGAAAGTTTCGGCTGTGCAACCGATTGACTTCGGGGAGTGTGCGAGCACCCGCCATATACGTCAATACATCAATTTCCGGCCAGCGGCGGCACCCCCGTGCTCGACCGCACCACCAGACTCGTCGCCAGCTCCACCCGCGTCGCCGCCGGCCCCTCCGCCGTCCCCGTGTCGGAGCGCCCGAGCTCCAGCACGAGCCGCGCCGCCGCCTCGGCCATCTCGGTGAGCGGCTGGCGGACGGTCGTCAGGGGCGGCCCGACCCAGCGGGCGACCGGCAGATCGTCGAAGCCGACGACGCTGAGGTCCTCGGGGATGCGCAGCCCCAGTTCGCGCGCCGCCTCGTAGAGGCCGAGCGCCTGGAGGTCGTTGCCGGCGAAGACGGCGGTGGGCCGGTCGGGGCGGGCGAGCAGCTCGCGGCCGATGCGGTACCCGGTCTCGTGGTGGAAGTCGCCGGTGCGGATCAGGTCGGGCTCGACCGGCAGCCCGGCCGTCTCCAGCGCCGCGCGGTACCCGTCGATCCGCGCGCGGCTGCACATCATGTGCGGCGGGCCGGTGATCGAGCCGATCCTGCGGTGGCCGAGTTCGACGAGGTGCCGGGTGGCGGCGAGGCCGCCCTGCCAGTTGGTGGCGCCGATGGAGGGGACGTCCGCGCCCGGGTCGCCCGCCGGGTCCATGACGACGAACGGCACGGAACGGCTGGTCAGCAGGGCTCTCTGGGACTCGTCGAGGCCGGACAGGACGAGGATCACGCCGTGCGGACGGCGGGCCGCGACCTGGTCGGCCCAGGTCCGGCCGGGGGTGAGCCGGCCCGCGCTCTCGCTGAGGACGACGCTGAGGCCGGCGTCGCGCGCGACGTTCTCCACCCCCCGGATGACTTCCAGCGCCCAGGCGCTCTCCAGCTCGTGGAAGACCAGGTCGATGAGGGGGGAGCGGGTCGCCTCGGCCCGCCTGCGCCGGTAGCCGTGGGCGCGCAGCAGGTCCTCGACTCGGGTCCGGGTGCCGGGGGCGACGTCGGCCCGGCCGTTGAGGACCTTCGAAACAGTCGGCGCGGAGACGCCGGCTTCGCGGGCGATCTCCGCGAGCGTCGCGGTCTGTGGCCGCGTTTCAGCGGGGTCCGAGGGTGTCATGGCGGCGATCGTATCCCCGCATGCCCTCTTGACGAACCCCGTGAGGCGCCATAGGTTCCCGGAACATTCGAAGTATCGTCCGAAACATTCGCCAGCGTGTACGAGGACGCCGCACGACAACCCAGGTCCCTCTGGTGGCTCACCGACCTCTGACAGGAGTTTCATGACCACCGCCCCCGAGCGCGCCCCCTGGCGCGACCCCTCCCTGCCCGCCGCCGCCCGAGTCGACGACCTGATCTCCCGGATGACGCTCCAGGAGAAGACCGCCCAGCTGTACGGCGTCTGGGTGGGCGCCGACACGGAGGACGGCGGGGTCGCCCCGCACCAGTCCGACATGACCGCCGACTACGACTGGGACGAACTCGTCTCGCACGGTCTCGGACAGCTCACCCGACCCTTCGGCACCGCCCCGGTCGACCCGACGGCCGGTGCTCGCGCCCTCGCCGAGGCCCAGCGCCGACTGGTCGCCGCGAACCGCTTCGGCATTCCCGCGCTCGCCCACGAGGAGTGCCTCGCCGGGTTCACCGCCTGGCAGGCCACCGCCTACCCCGTCCCGCTCTCCTGGGGCGCCTCCTTCGACCCGGACCTCGTCGAGAGGATGGCCGCCCGCATCGGCCACGACCTGCGCTCGGTCGGCGTCCACCAGGGCCTCGCCCCCGTCCTGGACGTCGTGCGCGACGCCCGCTGGGGGCGCGTCGAGGAGACGATCGGCGAGGACCCGTACCTGGTCGGCACGGTCGGCGCGGCCTATGTGCGGGGCCTGGAGTCGGCCGGGGTGATCGCCACGCTCAAGCACTTCGCCGGGTACGCGTCCTCTGCGGGCGCCCGCAACCTGGCGCCCGTGCGCGCGGGCACCCGCGAGTTCGCGGACGTCACCCTGCCGCCCTTCGAGATGGCGATCCGCGAGGGCGGCGCCCGCTCGGTCATGCCGTCCTACACCGAGCGCGACGGCGTCCCCGCCTCGGCCGACCCCGAGCTGCTCACCCAACTCCTGCGCGAGACCTGGGGGTTCACCGGCACGATCGTCTCGGACTACTTCGCGATCGGCTTCCTGGAGACCCTGCACCGGGTCGCCGGCACCCCCGCCCAGGCGGCCCACGCGGCGCTCGCCGCCGGTATCGACGTCGAGCTCCCGACCGTCAAGTGTTACGGCAAGCCTCTCCTGACGGCCGTTCAGGACGGCGCTGTTCCGGAGGAGTTGGTGGACAACGCTGTCCGCCGCGTCCTCCTCCAGAAGTGCGAACTGGGCCTCCTCGACGAGGACTGGACGCCGACGCAC
The DNA here is from genome assembly GCF_054880855.1 of Streptomyces sp. S6. Lineage (NCBI taxonomy): Bacteria > Bacillati > Actinomycetota > Actinomycetes > Kitasatosporales > Streptomycetaceae > Streptomyces > Streptomyces sp. S6. Next base: position 8,171 of record NZ_JBTYMC010000045.1, read on the forward strand.
GCCGAACCCGTCGAGCTGGACTCCGCGCAGAACCGCGCGGTGGCCCGGCAACTCGCCGAGGAATCGGTCGTGTTGCTCGACAACCCGGACGGCGTCCTGCCGCTGGACCCCGACATCCGGATCGCGGTCGTCGGCCCGCGTGCCGCCGAGACGCTCGCCATGCTCGGCTGCTACTCCTTCCCCTCCCACGTCCTGCCGCACCACCCCGGCGTCGCCGACGGCATCGAGATCCCGACCGTCCTGGAGTCGCTGCGCGCCGAACTCCCGGACGCCAAGGTGACGTTCGCCGAGGGCTGCGGGGTCGACACCCCGGACACGGGCGGGTTCGACGAGGCCGTCGCGCGCGCCTCCGAGGCGGACGTCTGCGTCGCCGTGCTCGGTGACCGGGCCGGGCTCTTCGGGCGCGGCACCTCCGGCGAGGGCTGCGACGCCGAGGACCTCCGACTCCCGGGCGTCCAGGCCGAGTTGCTGGACGCGCTGGTCGCGACCGGGGTGCCCGTCGTGCTCGTGATGCTCGCCGGGCGGCCCTACGCGCTGGGGCGTTGGCACGGGCGGCTCGGGGCGGTCGTCGAGGCGTTCTTCCCCGGCGAGGAAGGGGGGCCGGCGGTCGCCGGGGTCCTGTCGGGCCGGGTCAACCCGTCCGGGCGGCTTCCGGTGAGCGTGCCGCGTACGCCGGGCGGGCAGCCCTGGACGTACCTCCAGCCGCCACTGGGCCTCAAGGGCGAGGTGAGCAACCTCGACCCGACTCCGCTCTATCCGTTCGGACATGGACGGTCGTACACGGAGTTCACGTGGGAAGGACAGGACACCGCCTCGGTGGCACTCGACACCGACGGTTCCTACGACGTGAGCGTGACCGTCCGCAACACCGGGGACGTGGCCGGGGCCGAGGTCGTCCAGCTGTATCTGCACGACCCGGTGGCCGCGGTGACCCGGCCGGACGTCCGGCTGATCGGGTACCGGCGGCTGGAGTTGGCGCCGGGGGAGGCTCGGCGGGTGACGTTCGGGTTCCACGCGGATCTGTCGGCGTTCACGGACCGGGGTGGGCGGCGGATCGTCGAACCGGGGGTGCTGGAGCTGCGGCTGGGGGCGTCCAGTGCGGACATCCGGTACACGGCCCAGGTCGAACTGACCGGTGAGGTGCGGGAGTTGGGGGTGGATCGGCGGCTGCTGTGCGAAGTCACCGAGGAGTAACCCCTTTTAGAGGTCGTCGGCGCTCTCGAACCGCCACCGGTGCACCGCGCGGCTGACCAAGTCACCGTCGGGCTCGGGGAGTTCCGGCAGCGACGCGTCCGACTCGGCGTCCCACCACGTGATGACCAGCACCCGGCCCTGGGGGGCGCGGAACGTCTCCCGACGGAGGGGAGACGCCGCGAGGGGCTGGCGGCGGGCCCAGGCGAGGAGTTCCTCGCCCCGGCCCGCCGCCGCCTTGGCCTCCCACATCAACGCGACTGTCATGAGTACAAGTTGTCCTTGCTGACCTCGTGCACGTGATCATGGCTGTGTCCGGGGACGTGCGGATCCGTCACAGGCAACGACGAGTCCGCCGACAGATCCCAGTCCGAAGGCGCCCGGTTCCGCGCCACCATCTCCGCCCCCAGCGCCGCCACCATCGCCCCGTTGTCGGTGCACAACTTCGGCCGAGGCACCCGCAGTCGGATCCCGGCGGCCTCGCACCGCTCCTGAGCCAGCGCCCGCAGCCGGGAGTTGGCGGCGACCCCGCCCCCGATCATCAGGTGGTCGACGCCCTCGTCCCGGCACGCCCGCACCGCCTTGCGGGTCAGCACGTCGACGACCGCCTCCTGGAAGGACGCCGACACGTCGCGCACCGGCACCTCCTCCCCCGCCGCCCGCTTCGCCTCGATCCAGCGGGCCACGGCCGTCTTCAGCCCGGAGAAGGAGAAGTCGTACGCGGGATCCCGCGAACCGGTCAACCCCCGTGGGAAGGCAATGGCGTTGGGGTCGCCTTCACGCGCGTACCGGTCGATGACCGGCCCCCCGGGGAAGCCCAGGTTCAGCACGCGCGCGATCTTGTCGAACGCCTCGCCGGCCGCGTCGTCGATCGTCGCGCCCATCGGCCGGACGTCGGAGGTGATGTCGCTGGAGAGCAGCAGCGAGGAGTGGCCGCCGGAGACGAGGAGCGCCATCGTCGGCTCGGGGAGCGGGCCGTGTTCGAGCTGGTCGACGCAGATGTGCGACGCCAGGTGGTTCACGCCGTAAAGAGGTTTGCCGAGTGCGTACGCGTACGCCTTCGCCGCCGAGACGCCGACCAGCAGGGCGCCCGCGAGGCCCGGACCGGCGGTGACGGCGATGCCGTCCAGGTCCTTCGCCGAGACGCCCGCGTCCTTCAGGGCGCGCTGGATCGTCGGGACCATCGCCTCCAGGTGGGCGCGGGAGGCGACTTCGGGGACGACGCCGCCGAAGCGGGCGTGTTCGTCGACGGACGAGGCGACCGCGTCGGCCAGCAGGGTGGTGCCCCGGACGATGCCGACACCGGTCTCGTCGCAGGAGGTCTCGATCCCCAGGACCAGGGGTTCGTCAGCCATCGTTCTCGGTTCCTCGTACGGGAGTTGCGGATGTGGCGGGGTCGGTGCGGCGCATCACCAGCGCGTCCACGTTCCCCGGCTGGTAGTAGCCGCGCCGGAAGCCGATCGGCTCGAAGCCGTAGCGCTCGTACAGCTTCTGGGCGCGGATGTTGTCGATGCGGCACTCCAGCATGACCTCGGGGCACTCGAACTCCGTTGCCGCGCGCAGGAGTTCGGCGAGGAGCCGGCCGCCGAGGCCGGAGCCCCACAGCTCGTGGGCGACGGCGATGGTCTGGACGTCGGCGAGGTCGCCGGAGGCGGCGAGGCCGGCATAGCCGACGATGCGCTCATCGGCCTCACGCACGGCGACGAGGTACCTTCGGTTGGCCTCCGGCCCCCGCGCGTGCGCCAGCTCCGACCAGAACATCCCCCGCGACCACGCGTCCTCGGGGAACAGCGCGCGCTCCAGCTCCAGCACGGGATCGATGTCCCACCAACGCATCTCACGCAACACGGGTCCGGTCACTTCGGCGTGACCACCTTGTAGTTCTTGGGTACCTGTGCGTCGGGCCGCCTCAGGTACGACGGCCGGGGCTCGTCCAGCTCGACGCCCGCCGCGAGCCGCTCGGCGGCCAGCGAGGCGAGGGCGGCGGCGGAGACGTGTTCGGGGCCGGGGACGACGTCGAAGTGGTCCGCGTACAGCAGCGCGCCCGCGCCGAACGCGGGGACGTCCTGTGCGACCTCGGCGGGCCGGTCGACCGCCGGACCACTCACCCTCGTCCGCGCGTCGTCGTACCGCGCCCAGTACACCTCCTTGCGCCGCGCGTCCGTGGCGACCAGGAACGGGCCGTCCACCTCCGCCTCGTACGCCAGGCCGTCCAGCGTGCAGACGCCGTGCACCGGGACGCCCAGCGCGAGCCCGAACGTGTCCGCCGTCATCAGGCCGACCCTGAGGCCCGTGTACGGCCCCGGTCCGGTCCCGACGACGATCCCCGTGACGGCGTCCAGTCTCACCCCCGCCTCGGCGAGCACACGGTCGACGGTCGGCAGCAGCAGTTCGCCGTGCCGGCGCGCGTCCACCTGACTCGACGCGGCGACGACCCGGTCGCCGTCGTGCAGGGCGACCGTGACGGCAGGGGTGGCGGTATCCAGAGCGAGCAAGAGCACGCGAACAGCCTACGGCGCGCGGGGGTGCGGCACGTCCCCTGGTGCTAGCGTCCACCGCAAACCGGACGTTATGACGCAGAGGTGCACACAGGTGACAAGCAGCAGCGCGGGGTTCGTGGCGGGGCTCACTGCGGCGGCGCTCACGACGGTGGGGGTGCTGGCCTGGCAGGCGTCGGCCAGTGCGGAGGTCGGGCGGGACCGGGACGCGATCACGCGGGCCACCTCCTCCAAGGCACCCCGCGACAAGCGGCACCCCGACGCGCTGCCGGTGAACTCCGGGGCCGGACAGCGGGTCGTCTACTCCCTCGACGACGACCGGGTGTGGCTGGTCGACGAGAACGGGAAGGCCACGCGGACGTTCCGGGTCTATCCCGGGGGGCTCGATCCGAAGCCGGGGCTGTACGTCGTGTCGTCCCGCGCGGGGGCGGTGACCGCGACGGACGGGACGCGGATCGAGCACGTGGTGCGGTTCGCGGAGACGAAGGACGGGATGGCGATCGGGTTCAGTGCGGCGGTGAGCGGGGCCCTGCCGGAAGCCGACACGATGGTGCGGAGCGGGGGGATCAGGGAGACGCGGGTTGATGGGAACGCGATGTGGGATTTCGCGACAGTGGGTCGCAGGGTGATGGTGATTCGGTAGGCGCCTAGCGAGGTGCCGCGAGAGGCCACAGAGCGACTGCGGGCCGGTTGTGGCTGGTCGCGCAGTTCCCCGCGCCCCTGGGAGGCTGGCTACGCCGCCTCCTCCACCATCCCGCCGCCTTCTTCTTCCCCCTCCGGCGCCCTCGGCGGCAGCGACACCGCCTCCGCCGCCGCACACGCCGCGAGCAGCTCTCTCATCGATACGACGGGCACAGGCAGGGGGGACATGGGGCACCTCCAGCGGACTGGTTAGGTAAACCTAACCACGCCCGATCCCCCGCCCGCAACATCTTGCCGACACCCCGTCGGAACGTTCACACGCCCAGCACAGCCCCCAGATCGACCCCGCCCCACCGCGCCCCCAGCCCCCGCAGGGACACGTGCCGGACCTCGTCCGTCGTGTCGCCGACGGCGCGGGTGATGCCGATCCAGAGGCGGTCGTCGGTCAGCTCCTCCACCTTCCCCTCGCCCCACTCCACGACGACGACGGACTCGGGGAGGGAGACGTCGAGGTCGAGGTCCTCCATGTCGTCGAGCCCGCCGCCGAGGCGGTACGCGTCGACGTGGACGAGGGGCGGCCCGGCCACGAGGGAGGGGTGGACGCGGGCGATGACGAACGTCGGGGACGTCACGGCGCCCCGGACACCGAGCCCCTCCCCGAGGCCCCGGGTGAGCGTCGTCTTGCCGGCGCCGAGTTCACCGTTGAGCATGACGAGATCCCCGGCGCGCAGGAGCGAGGCGAGCTTCAACCCCAGCTCACGCATCTGCTCGGGGGAGGTGACGGTCAGCTCAGCCAGGCTGTGCGGTGCTGCTGCTTCCATAGCCGCCAACGGTAGCGCCCGCCGGGAACGCGCCCACGCGGGCCAGCAGGTCGGCGAGCCGGTCGGTGACGGCCTCGGGGTGCTCCAGCATGACGAGGTGCCCGGCGTCGGGGACGAGCACGAGTTCCGCGTCCGGCAGCAGATCGGCGATGGCCTCGCTGTGCTCGCTCGGCGTCACGAGATCCCCGACCCCCGCGAGCACCAGCACCGGCATGTCCCGGAAGTGGACGAGCGCCTCGGTCTTGTCGTGTTCCGTGAACGCCGGGTAGAACTCGGCGACGACGTCGATGGTCGTCCCCTCGATCATCCGCTCGGCGAACCGGGCGACGGCGGGGTCGACGTCCCGCGAGGAGAACGAGTACCGCTTGATGATCCCGGCGAACAGCTCGGCCGTCGCCCGCCGGCCCTTCTCGACGAGGGTGGCCTGCTGCCCGAGCACCTTCAGCACCCCGGGAAGCACCCGCCGCACCGCGTTGACCCCGGCGGCGGGCAGCCCGTAGTTGACTTCCCCGAGCCGCCCGGACGACGTCCCCACGAAGGCCGTCGCGACGACCCGCTCGCGCACGAACTCCGGGTACTGCGCGGCGAGCGCCATCACCGTCATACCGCCCATGGAGTGGCCCACAAGTACTACGGGTCCCTCGGGGACGGCCGTGTCGACGACGGCCTTCAGATCCCGCCCGAGCTGGTCGATGCTGACCGGCACACCGTCCTGGAGCTGCGCGACGCCGTGCCCGGAGCGGCCGTGGCTGCGCTGGTCCCAGTGGACCGTCCGGACGACGCCCCGCAGCGCCGCCCGCTGGAAGTGCCAGGAGTCCTGGGTGAGGCAGTAGCCGTGGCTGAAGACGACGGTGACGGGGGCCGGTGCCTTACGGCCGAACAGGCGCCGGCGCCGGGGGGCCGAGCCGCCCTCGGGCTCGACGTCGTCCACCTCGTAGTACAGCTCGGTGCCGTCGTCCGCGTACGCCTTGCCGGGGGTGCCGCGCAGCGCGCCGTACGGGCCGGCGGAGTCCAGCGCGAGGCGGGCCTTCTTGCGCATGCCACGTCCGACGGTCATCCGCTCCAGGGCGACACCGGCCGCCGCGCCCGCCGCGATCACTCCTATCGCGGCACCGGCGATGCCGGTCGCCCGGCGCCAGTTGCCCGCAGCGTCCCCCGTCGCGGAGACGAGGGCGTCAGCCACCGCCTCCACACCGCTCTCGCTCACGTACCGCTCCTCTCCACCGTGGGTTCCCCTGTGGGACTACCCACCCACATAGACGCGGGGAACGCGCGCCGAGATACGGGTGACGATCTCGTACCCGATGGTCCCGGCGGCCTGCGCCCAGTCCTCCGCGGTCGGTTCCCCGCGATCCCCCGGCCCGAACAGCACCGCCTCCGCACCGGCCTCGACCTCGTCACCCCCGAGGTCGACGACGAACTGGTCCATCGCGATCCGCCCGGCGGCCGTCCGCCACTTCCCGCCGATCAGGACGGGTCCGGCGCCCGACGCGTGCCGGGGGACGCCGTCCCCGTACCCCAGAGGTACTAGAGCAAGGGTCGTCTCGCCGGGGGTCAGGTAGTGGTGGCCGTAGCTGACGCCGTGGCCTCCGGGCACGCGCTTGACGAGCGCGACCGGCGTGGCCAGCGTCATCACCGGACGCAGGCCCAGATCGGCCGGCGACCCCAGCTCCGGGCTCGGCGACAGGCCGTACATCGCGACGCCCGGCCGGACGAGGTCGTAGTGCGCCTCCGGGAGCGTCAGCGTCGCGGGCGAGTTGGCGATGTGCCGCACCTCGGGGCGGACGCCCTGCGCCTCGGCATACGCCACCATCTCGCGGAACAGGGCCAGTTGCCGCTTCGTCGAGGGGTGCCCGGGTTCGTCCGCGCACGCGAGGTGCGACCACAGTCCGGTGACGCGGACGACGCCGTCGCGCTCGGCGTCGAGCGCTCGCCGCACGAGGTCGGCCCAGTCGGCGGGCTGGCTGCCGCCCCGGCCGAGTCCGGTGTCGGCCTTGAGCTGGACGCGGGCGGTCCTGCGGACAGCCCTGGCGGCGCCGGTGACCGCGTCGAGCGCCCACCCCGCGCTCACCGACACGTCGATCCCCGCCTCGACGGCCTCCCGCCACGGGCCGTCCGGCGTCCACAGCCAGCACATCACCCGGACGTCGTCCGGCAGCCCGGCGTCCGCCTTGATCGCCAGCGCCTCCTCGGGTGTGGCCGTCCCGACCCACGTCGCACCGGCCTCGACCGCCGCGCGGGCACACGGAATCGCGCCGTGGCCGTAGCCGTCGGCCTTCACCACGGCCATGAAGGCCGCACCCGGCGCCTTCGCCCGCAGCGCGCGCACGTTCGCCCGCAGCGCCCCCAGGTCGATCACCGCCCTGGCCCGCGCCGCCCGTTCCGTCTCTCTCATCTCCCCCAGTCTCTCAGAGCCGCCTCTTCCCCCAGACGTACACCCGGTCGCCCTTCTTCAGGACCCCCCACAGCTTCCGCGCGTCGGGCACGGTCAGATTGACGCACCCCATCGATCCGACGGTCGTGTGAATACTCCCGTACACCGCGTGGAACGCCTGCCCGCCGCTGAAGAACTGCGCATACGGCATCGGCGTCTTATAGAGCGTCGAGAAGTGGTTCTTGTGCCGCCAGTAGATTTTGAACCATCCGGTCCGGGTGGGGTGCGCGGTTCTCCCGCTCCGCATGGAGACAGGCCCGAAGACGACCTTCTTCCCTTTCTGCACCCACGTGATCTGACGGGTGAGATCCACACAGGCGACGCGGTAATTCCTGACGGGACATTTCTTCGCCGAGTTGGGATTCTTCCGCGCGGAAAGATATTGCATCTGCTTCCAGGTAACCGGCCCCGCAAATCCAATAGCAGGCCTGATCTTCTGCTTCTTCTGAAACGCCTTGATCGCCTGACAGTCCTTCGCCGACTGCTTCCCGTCCACCTTCACCTTCAGCCACCGCTCGACCTGCCGCTGATAGGGCCCGGCTCTCCTGGTGCACCCGACTCGGGCGACGGCTTCTCCGAGAGGCACGTATTCGACGAGCGCGTACGCGTTGCGGGGGGCGCCTTTCGGCTCGACGGCGTCTTCTTCGGCGCTGGGCGTGTACGTCTTCGGCGCCAGCAGCTGGTCCGGCGTATCCACGATCACGCTCTGGCGCACGCCGGGCACGAGCTCGTCCTCGGGGGCCGCAGCCGCCGTCATGGCCGGGGTCAGCACTGCGAGCGCCAGGGCCAGGGCCGTGGCTGCGTTACGTCTGTTCATCGTGCGATCAGACCGCGTAGGGGGGTGAGAGGCGGGGAGGGCTCGCTGAGGGGTCACCCGGAACGCGGAGTACGCGCAATGAGTCGGCGGCCGGGCCGACCGGGGTCAGATGAACAGCGCGACCACGAACACCGGGTAGAGAACTCCCACCGCCCCCGTGGCCGCGCCGGCCGCGCTGAGTCCGCGGTTCAGCCTGCGGGTGAGGCCGAGCAGGCCGAAGGTGACGGCGAGGGCGCCGGTCAGCAGCGGGATCGCGATGCCGATGAAGCCGGACAGGGCGGCGGTGACGGCGGCCACCAGACCGAGCACGAGAGAGACCGGACCGTACAGAGTCGCGGGGCTGTCGTTGGACGCGGTGCCGTCCGCCATGTCGGTTTCCTCGCTGCGAGTCGATGTGAATGATCAGGTAAAGGAAGTAAACCCCATGCCTCGGACGCCTTCACCGCTGTTCAGCCCCGCGACTCGTTGCCGTTCTCCATGACCGCGCTGCTCATGAACCGCACGGCGGCGGCTGACGGGACGAAGGAGTCCCGCAGCCAGTGGGCGAACAGCGCCCCGCAGCGAGGACGAGGCCGGTTCCAGGAGGGCGCCGGGAAACGCGTGGGTCAGCGCGTCTCCGAAGGGCTTCAGGCCGGGCGGCCAAGTGGCGCCCCGCGCAGGAGTTCGATCTCGGCATGTCCCTACCCCTCCGCGATCACCACCGCCGAAGCCACCCCCGCGTCATGGCTGAGCGACACATGCCACCGAGTCACCCCCAGCGCCTCGGCCCGAGCCGCCACGCTCCCCCGCACCCGCAGCCGAGGCTGCCCGGTCTCCTCGACGTAGATCTCCGCGTCGGTCCACAGGAGCCCCCCGGGGGCGCCGAGGGCCTTGGCGAGGGCCTCCTTCGCGGCGAAGCGGGCGGCGAGGGAGGCGGGGCCTCGGCGTTCGCCGGTGGGGAGCAGCAGTTCGCTGTCGAGGAAGAGGCGGGCGGCGAGGCCGGGGGTGCGTTCGAGGGATGCCGCGAAGCGGTCGATCGCGGCCACGTCGATGCCGACGCCGATGATGCTCATGCCGAGCACCTTAGGGGGTGCCGGAATGAACACCTCCTCCGTAAACCCTCGCCGGATCTCCACCCCGCCTCCTGTTAACCTGCGGCGTCTTGAAACATGCGTACGAATTCAGCCAGGGGTGGGGAGAGACAGTGAGCGGCGTGGGGCCGAGTTTCGACGTGTACGAGCACACGCCCGAGCTGATTCCGTTGCGGGACGCGGTGGTTGTGGGGGACTGGGCGGGCGTCCGCGCGCACCTCGGGCGGCTGGGGTCCGTGGACGATCTGATCACCGGGATGAACACGGTCGCGGGGATCGACGGCTCCGAGCGGCTCCTGGAGCGGGCGGCGCAGGACTTCCCCGCCGACCCCCTCCCGAGGACGATCCTCGCGAAGAGGTACATCCTGATCGGCTGGGAGATCCGCGGCGCCGCCCTCGCGAAGCACGTCTCGCGGGACCAGTTCGACCAGTTCCACGCGTGGCTGCGGCGGGCGGAGCAACTCCTCATCCAGGTCTGCGCGGAGCAGCCCGCGTACGCCCCCGCGTGGTACGTACGGATCACCCTGGCCCGTGGCCTGGAACTCGGCCAGACCGAGGCCCGGCGCCGTTACGACCGGCTCCGCGCCCACTTCCCGCACGTGTACGGCGCCCAGGCGGCCCTCCTCCAGCAGCTCTGCCCGAAGTGGGGCGGCAGTTGGGAGGCGGCGCACGGCTTCGCCGTCGAGGCGACCCGGCAGGCACCGGACGGCGCGATGACCGGCGTCCTCGTCGCGGACGCGCACATCGAGCACTGGCTGTCGCTGGACGGCCAGGGCGCGGCCTACATGCGCGGGGTGGACGTCCTCCAGGACCTGCGCAACGCCGCCGCCATCTCGCTGCGGCACCCGGCGTACCGCCCCGACCTGTCCTCCGTCGCCGCGCACAGCACCTTCGCCCTCGCCTTCTCCCTCGGCGGCCACCACGCCGACGCGGCCCCGCACTTCGCCGCACTCGGCGACCGGGCGAGCGAGCACCCGTGGGCCTACCTCGGTGACGGGAAGGCCGCGTTCCGCAAGTTCAGCAAGTCCGCGCGAGAGGCTGTCGCCCGATGAACACCGTCGTCGTCCAGGGGATACCCACGCTGTACGCCCCCGGTACCACGGGAGGCCCCGCCGCGAGTACTACGGGTGAGATCACCGCCGGCCTCATGTTCCGCGTCGGCCGCGCCGACGAGACCCTCGCCACCGCCGGCCTCACCCACCTCGTGGAACACCTCGCCCTGCACCGCCTCGGCCTCTCCGACCTGCACTACAACGGGGCGACCGCCACCACCTACACCCTCTTCCACGTCACCGGCACCGAGCAGGAGGTCGTCACCTACCTCAACAGCGTGTGCGCGGCGCTGCGCGAACTCCCGCTGGAGCGGCTGGAGACCGAGAAGGAGATCCTGCGGACGGAGGCGGCGGGACGCGGGGGATCCTCGCAGCTCCCTCTGTGGAGGTACGGGGCGCAGGGGTACGGCCTCACGAGTTACTCCGAACTGGGGACCTGGAGCCTCACGCCGGACGCCGTCCAGTACTGGGCCCAGACGAGGTTCACCCGCGACAACGCCGTCCTGTGGCTCACCGGCGACCACATCCCGGCCGGTCTCGACCTCACCCTCCCGCCGGGCACCCGCATCCCCGCGCCGCCCGCGACGAGCGCGCTGCCGGTGACGCCCGCGTACATCCACGGCGACGACGGGAACGTCGTCCTGTCCGCCGTCGTCCCCCGCTCCGCCGCCGCCATGGTCTTCGCCGACCTCTTCGGCCGCGCCCTCTTCCACGACCTGCGCCAGGAGGGCGGGTACTCGTACCAGGCGGACGCGGACTACTCGCCGCGCGACGCGTCGTACGCCACGATCACCGCGTACGCCGACGCCCTCCCGAAGAAGCAGGACGCGGTGGTCGGCGGGTTCGTCGACACGCTGGCCCGGCTGCGCGCGGGCACGATCTCCCAGCAGGAGCTGGACTCCTCCCGCGCCCGCCTCTCGAAGCGGTACGACGACCCCGGCGCCGGCCACCTCCCCGGCAACGCCCTCAGCCTCCTGCTCGGCCACCCCGTCCGCTCGGTCGAGGAGCACCGCGCCGAACTCGCCGCCGTCACCCTCGCGGACGTCCACGAAGTCGCCCAGCAGACCTGGGCCGACGCGTTGATGCAGGTGCCGGGGAGGGGCGTCGACTGGGCGGGGTTCACGGCGGCGCCGCAGTACTCGGCGACGACGGCGACGGTGACGGGCGGCACGCACCACCGGCACCTCTCGAACGAGGGCGTCACGCTGACGATCGGCGTGGACGGCGTCACCCTCACCACCCCCGGCGGCCCCGTCACCGTCCACTACGCGGCCTGCGCCGCCATGACCACCCGCCCCGACGGCCACCGCTCCCTCACCGGCCACGACGGCTTCTCGGTCACCGTCGAACCGACCCTCTACACAGGCGTCACCCCCGACCGCATCGCCGCGATCGACGCCGCCGTCCCCTACCACCTCGTCGTCCACCTCCCGCCCCGCGACCCGTCGAACATCCCGGCGCCCCAGGCCCGGCCGCAGTCCCGGCAGCCGGCCGCCCCGGCGGCCCGCAGTTCCCCGGGCCGGACCGTCGCCCTGTGGATCGTCGGGTCGCTCGCCGCGATCTGGGGGCTGCTGTCGGCCGTCATGACCGCCGACAGCACCAACACGGCGGACGTCATCATGACGGCGTGGGTGATGTGGCTGCCGCTGGCGGCGGGGACGGTGGCGCTGTACCGGGGCGGCAGGCGGTAGAACCACGGCCGGTTGTCACACAACCGCACATCGGACGGCGAAAATCTGCATGCCCATGACTAGTTGAAGGCCTTCGGGCACCGCGAGCATGGGCCGTCAACGGGGCCACACAGGTGGGCGCGGTGACAGGCCGGCAGAGGCACCCTCTCCAACTCCGGGCTGAACCGGGCCCGTTGGAGAGGGGCACAGTTGATACGGGCATCAAGGCAGCGGACGAGAGCGGCGGCCCTCACCGGCATCGCGTTGCTGGCCGGCCTCCTGTCGGCCACCGCACAAGCCGCACCCACCCAAATCCCCGACTGGCAGCGGCAGTTGCACCGCACCGACTACGACAGCCGCGACGCCCTGGGCCAGTTCGCGAACACGGCACCCGCCGCCGTCCGCGAACTGCGCGACCAACTCGGCGTCCAGGCCGTCGTCGACATCGACGACGCCACCGGCACCCCGCGCCTGATCGCCAGGACGGACGGCTTCCTGACCGCCCCCAGCAAACGGAACCCCTCCGCCGTCGCCCTCGCCTACGTCGACGCCCACCCCGACCTCTTCGGCCCGGACGCACGAGCCGCTCTCACCCTGCGCAAGGACTACGTCGACGTCGAAGGCACCCACCACCTCAGCTTCGTCCAGACCGCCGGCGGCGTCCCCGTCTTCGGCAACGGCCTCAAGGCCCACGTGACGAAGGACGGCCGGCTCCTCCAGGTGGACGGCGCACCCGTCAGGCACCTCCCGGCGGCCCCGACCGGCGCCGCACTCACCGCCACCGCCGCCCGCGACATCGCCGTCAAGGACGTCTCCGGCACCCCGGCGAAAGCCACCGCAGGCGCGTACGGACCGCAGCACACGACGGAGTTCAGCGACGGCGGCGACGTCGAGCAGGTGTGGTTCCAGACCGCCGCCGGGCCCCGGCTCGCCTGGCGGACGCTCCTGCTCCGCGACGGCTTCGTCCACGTCGTCGACGCGGACGACGGCCGGGTGCTCCTCCGGCAGAACATCGTGGCCGCCGACACCGGCCGGGCGTTCGCCAACTACCCGGGCGCGGCGGCCGGCGGCAGTCAGCGGCCGGTGGATCTGGCCCCCTGGCTGCCGGACGGCTCGACGCGCCTCGACGGCCACAACGCGCACGTCTACTCCGACGTCGACGACGACGGCGCCGCCGGCCCGCAGGAGGAAGCGGCCCCGGCCGAGTACCCGTTCACCGACTTCACCGGCACCGTCGGCGGGGCCTGTTCGGCGGCGGCCAAGTGCTCGTGGGACCCGGGAACCGCCGGTTCCTGGCGGACCAACCGCGCCCAGAACGCCGTCCAGATGTTCACCTTCCTCGGCACCTTCCACGACCACCTCCTCGCCCCGCCGATCGGCTTCACCCGGGCCGCCGGGAACTTCGAGGCGGCCGACGGGGACGCGGTGCGGGGCGAGTCGGACGACGGCGCGGACACGGCCGGGGGTCTGCCCGACGGCAACCACGTCAACAACGCGAACATGGCCACGCCGCCGGACGGTACGCCGCCGCGCATGCAGATGTATCTCGTGCGGCCGGCCTCCGGTGCCTACGCGAGGAACTCCGGGGACGAGTCGGACGTTGTCTACCACGAGTACACACACGGACTGTCGAACCGGCTCGTGGTCGACACCAGCGGGGTCTCCACACTCCGGGGTGCGCAGGCCCGGGCCATGGGTGAGGGGTGGAGCGACTGGTACGCGGAGGACTTCCTGGTCGCCCAGGGGCTGGAGAAGGACACGGCGGTCGTCGGTGACGTCCGGGTCGGCAAGTACTGGACCGGCGGCGGCACGATCCGTACGGAGCCGCTGGACTGCACGGTCGGCGCTCCCGCCGATGCCTGCCCGGGGACCTCGCCGGTCGGCTCCGGCGGCTACACGTACGGCGACTACGGCCGCCTCAGCGGATACCCCGAGCCGCACGACGACGGGGAGATCTGGGCGCAGACCCTGTGGGACCTGCGCCGGGCCGTCGGCGGCGCGAAGGCCGAGTCGCTCGTCACCCGCGCCATGGAACTGTCCCCGGACAACCCCTCCTTCCTCGACGAACGCAACTCGATCCTCCAGGCCGACCTGGTGATCGACGGCGGGAAGCTCCAGAAGAAGATCTGGCAGGTCTTCGCCCACCGAGGCATGGGCTACTTCGCCGCCGCGACCGACGGGGACGACACCGAGCCGGCCGAGGACTTCTCGACACCGCCGCCCGCGGACACACCGCGCGGCACGCTCACCGGCAGGGTCACGGACCAGGTCTCCGGCGCACCCGCCGACGGCGTCACGATCTCCTTCGGCGGCCACAGCTCCGGCCTCGTCGCCACCACAGCCTCCGACGGCACCTACACCCTCACCGGGATCCTGCCCGGCACGTACCCGAAAGTGTCCGCCCACGGCGCCGGGTACGAGCCCGAGCAGCGGACGCTGTCCGTGCCGTCCCACACGCTGAACCAGGACTGGGCACTCCGCCGGAACTGGGCCGCGTCCGCCGGGGGCGGCTCCGTCGTCAGCTTCACGGGGCCCGACTTCAGCCCCCAGTGCGGGCCGAGCGGGCTGATCGACCAGTCGCGTGTCGTGGGGTGGCTGTCGACACCGGATCCCGAGGGGCGGACGGTCGTCCTCAAGCTGGCGGCGCGGGTCGACATCGCGCAAATGGTCGTCGATCCGTCGCCGAGCTGCATCCCCTTCCCCACCATGGCCACCGGCCACTACCGGGTGGAGACCTCTCCGGACGGCACTTCCTGGACGACCGCCGCGGTGGGCGCGTTCCCGCTGGGCACGCTGACACCCACGCCGGTGGCGTTGACCCCGGGTACCGGCGACGGCGTCGGCTATCTCCGGTACACGATGCTCACCACGCAGGGGCAGGATGCGGGGCCGTGCCTTCCCGGTACGACGGACCTCGGGTGTTACTTGATCGGAAGTACCGAGCTTTCGGTGTACGGGGTGGTGGGCCAGGGACGGACCCCGCGTCTCGGCTGACGGCGCGGGGCCGAACCGCACGCGCCCGACGCCGGCGCGCAGAGGGGGCTTGAGCCCCCGAGCCACCGATGGCAGGCTCGTCCCACATGATCGACGAATTCGCCAAGAGCAACCTGCACGGACGGCTTCGGCGGGACCGCGAGGCGCTGCTCTGGAAGCTCGACGGGCTGTCCGAGTACGACGTCCGCCGGCCGTTGACGGTGACCGGGACGAATCTTCTCGGGCTGGTCAAGCATGTGGCGACCGTGGAGGCAAGGTACTTCGGCGAGGTCTTCGGGCGTCCGTCGCCGGAGCCGTTGTGCCGCTGGCAGGACCACGACGGCAGCGATCAGTGGGCCGCCGGGGACGAGACCCGCGAGGACGTCCTCGCGTTCTACCGACGCACGTGGGACCACGCGGACGCCACGATCGACGCGCTTCCCCTCGACGCCCCCGGCCACATCCCGTGGTGGCCCGAACCCTTCTCCAGCACCAACCTCTTCGCCGTCCTCGTCCACGTCCTCGGCGAGACCAACCGACACGCCGGACACGCCGACATCCTCCGCGAGGGCCTCGACGGGCGGACCGGGATGCGGACGGAGCATGCGGGCGCGGTCGACGAGGAGGCTCGGGCGGGGTACTGGGCGAAGGTCGAGCGGGCGGCGAGGGAGGGGGCGGGGATGGAGGCGGCGGGGTAGGGGGCGGTGCGATCGGGAGTGGGGCGGGGGGGGGTGGGCGGTGTTGGGCGCCGTGACGGCCGCATCCGCAGCACGCGAAACCCCCGGCCCTCTCCGACACGGCCCTGACAACTCACGCCGTCACCTGCCCCGAAGCCCTCCCCAGCCCCACCACCCAAGGCCCCTCACCCGATCTCCACCACCTTCGCCCACCCCGGCGGAGCCTCCGGCACGTACGTCGGATCCGTCTCGCGCCAACGCCCGTGCCCTGTACGGGGAAAGAGGCCGACGATCGTGCGGCAAGGGGGTGGCGGTGGCCACGGGGTCTGGCCGTCAGTAAGGGTGACGAGGACGTCGGGGCGGGTGCGGAGGGCGGTGGTGAAGCCGGTGCGGAGGTCGGTGCCGCCACCGCCGATCAAGGGGATGTCCTCGGCGCGGCAGAGGGGCGCGGCGACGTGGGCCGCCGCGTCGCAGGAGACGACGGTGACGAGGTCACGGCGCCCACCGACCGCCCGGGTGATCGCGGCGACCTCCAGCAACGCGCTGCCGAGTTCCGCGTCGCTGACCGAGCCGGACGTGTCGATGACGACGGCGACCCGGGGCGGCCGGCGGCGGAGGCTGGGCAGGACGACGCCGGGGAGGGCGGTGGAGCGGCGGGCGGGACGGCCGTAGCTGTAGTCCTGGCCCGCACCGGCCCCGGAGACGGCCGAACGCAGGGCCGCGCCGAGGAGTTTCAGCCACGGCTGCGGAGGGTGGAACGCCTGCTCGGCCCACCGCTGCCAGCCGTCCGGCACACTCCCCGGCGCCCCCTTGATCGCCTCGGCGACCCGGAACCGTACGGCGTCCCGCTGCTGCTCGGTGAGGCCGGCGGCGCCATCAGGGCCGAGGTCCCAGCCGCGCACCCGCCCGTCGGAGCCGCTGCCGCAGTCCAGCCAGATGAAGTCGCCGAGATGCGGGCCGAGTTGGAACTTCCGCAGGTACTCCTCCATGAGGAGGCCGTCCCCCAGCCGCAGCAGCTCCGGCAGGACCACCCCCGTCGGCCGCGCCAACCCGTCCCCGTAGATGTCGTCGTTGATCTCCATGTCCGCCGCGATGTTCATCCGCAGCCGGTCCCCGACCCCGTCGAGCCCCCGCTCCTTCGCGACCCGGTCGCCGCGCCCGTGATGGTCCCTGAGCAGGTGCGACACCTCGTGCACCCACACCCCGGCCAACTCCTCCACCGGCGTCCGCGCCACGAACCCCGGCGAGACGTAACACCGCCAGTACGCGTCCACGGCCATCGTCGGCACGCTCTGCGACTCGACGACGTTCAGGGCGAAGAGGGCGGAGGCGAGGTAGGGGCGGGCCCGGACGGCCTGGAGTCGGGCGGTGTAGAGCTTGTCGGTGTCGAGGACGACGCCGGTGCTCTCGATCCCAGGGGCGCCCCCAACACCCCCTGCACCAAAGGCACTGCCTGCTTCGACGCCCCTCAACGCCCCACCCCCGCCGTCTCCTTGCCCCGCACCACGGCCGCCGCCCGATCCGCCCCCCGCGACAACTCCACCACCCCCGCCAGCCGTTCGACCGCTTCCGGCACCTCCCACTCCTCCTCCCGCAGCGAAGCCAACGTCATCGCCGGGACGACGACCAGATCCGGCGCCCCCGTCTCCAGCGCCCGGACGAGAACGGCCCACGCGGAGTCCCATCGCCCCCGGCTCGGCCGCGCCCGGACCGCCTCGACGACGGCGTCCAGCACGGCCTGACGCAGATCACCCCGGGCGGGCAGCTCCACACCGGACGGATCCGCGAGGACCGCCTCCGGGTCCGGCAGGTCCAACCGGTCGACACAAGCGAGGAGTTCGAGCCCCGGCCCGTCCCCGACGGTCCCCCGGACCAGGAACGACAGCACCTCCCGCGAAGACCCCGCAGCCGACGCGAACGCGATCAGCCGCAACGCCATCTCCCAACTCCGGGGCGACGGCCACGCTCCACCCCGCCGCGTCTCCGCGCTCGGCAGTTGATGCACCAACTTCGGCCGCACCTCCAGCAGTCCGCACACCGCCCGCCGCGCGTACTCCACGGCCCCGGCAAGTTTCTCGGGGTCGAGCCGGGGCAGCGTGGCCCTCGGCCACACCCCGCCGAGTCCCCGGACGACGACGTCGTGGTCGTGCGTCCACTGGAGATGGACGAAGCGGTTGGCGAGCGGCGGGCTCAGCTCCCAGCCGTCCGCCGCCGAGGCACGGGGGTTGGCGGCGGCCACGATCCGCACGCCGGGCGGCAGCCGCAGCGCCCCGACCCGCCGCTCCAGCACGAGCCGCAGCAGCGCGGCCTGCACGGCGGGCGGTGCCGTCGACAACTCGTCGAGGAACAGCAGCCCTTGACCGGCGCGCACCAGCCGCACGGCCCAGTCCGGCGGAGCCATCGGCACACCCTGCACGGCGGGGTCGTCCCCGATGACCGGCAGTCCGGAGAAGTCGGACGGTTCGTGCACGCTCGCGATGACGGTCGTCAACGGCAGCCCGAGCGACTCCGCGAGCTGGTTCAGGGCAGCCGTCTTCCCGATCCCCGGCTCACCCCACAACAGGACGGGCAGATCGGCGGCCACGGCCAGCGTCAGCGCCTCCAGCTGCATATCGGGGCGGGGTTCGGTCGTGGTGTCGGAGAGGAGGTTCAACAGGTCGTCGGCGATGGAGAGTTGAGTGGTTTCAGGCATGGGTGATCACCATTCGGAGAGAGTCTCGACAAAGGGCCCTACAACTACAGGACTTGCTACTTCTTGGCCACCGGCCGCTTCGCATACCGCCGCGCGCGACGACGCCGTCCGGTCCAGGCGTCGAGCGTCCGCTCCGGCGCCCCCGCACTCAGCCCGGCCCGGTACACCCCATACGCGACCTTCCGCTCAGCCGCGCGCTCCAGGGCGTCCCGCAACGGCCCGTCCCTCAACACGGCCTCCGGACCCAGCAGTTCCTCGACGACGGCCAGCGCACCGGCGACGTCCCCGTGCTCCAGTCGCTCTCGCACCCCGACCAGACACTCCGGCCGCCGATGCGCCTCGTCGATCACCCGCAGACACGGCACCGGCGTCCCGGACAACTCCATCAACAGCCGTTCCCTGCGCAGCTGTTCGGGATCATGATCCAACGCCGAGAGCACCCCGCCGACCAGCCCGATCCGATGCCGGGCACCCCGGCAGTCGACGTACCGATGCTCGTCGGACGGCACAGCTTCCCGCCCCCGGACAGCCCCCGGCACCAACGCCTCGGCGACCAACGGATGCAGGGCCCCGGCCTCGATCGCTCCCTGCCGGAGCAGCACGAGATCGGGGAGGGGCCAGGTGGAGGCGTCGGGGAGGAGGGGGAGGCGGGGAGTGAACGCGGGTTCGTGCACGGCGAGTTCACCGACGAAGCCGAACCCCGTTCCCTGCAAGGCCAGTTCGCGCCCGGATCCACACAGCGGCATGGACGACGCCGGGGAGCGCACCTCCCGCTGCGCACTCAACTCCCTTGTGTCCAGCACGACTCTGCCCCCGGCGCCGGTCCGCACCTCCACCGGACCCGGCGGCAACCCCTCCGCCGCCAGCAACAGCGCCGCCTCGACGGGCCAACGCCGCGTCGCGTGCTGGTCGTCAACTGCCGCCCGCCCCGCCAACTCCCCCGCCCTGCGGGCATCCCACAGATGCCGGTGCAGGTCGAGGCGGAACCGTCGGCTGGGGTGCGGATGGGGGTGGAGCCGAGCGTGGAGGTCCCCGGCGAGATCGCCGCCCCACAGCGCGAGACTGATCCGCTGACCGGCGTCGGCCCAGGCGGGCGGCGTCCGTACGACCAGCTGAACAGAACGCCCGTCGTCGACGTCGTACCGCGCGAGCGCCACGGTCGACGCCGGTCTCAGCAAACCGTCCGGCGCGACGCGGGGCATGTGCCACCGCAGCAGATCAGGAGCGAAGTGTCGAAGATCCGACCGGACCCGGCCCACCAGCCCCGCCCCGTACGCCCGTTTCGCGGCCCCCAGATCGAGGTCCACATCCACACGCGCCGCAGCACAGGCCCCGGCCCAGTCCCCCGCCTCCCGGCGAGCCGTAGCAGTCGCGATCATCCCCAGCGGCACGGCATAACGCCGTACGCGCGACCAGAAGAGGGTGCCATCCGTGAGGTGAGCTGCCATCAGCACTCACCTTGAACGGACAGGGCCCCCGATCTCATACGAGAAGGAGTAGTCATCGGGGGGATGGTAACGGGAAGTCGGGGAGGAAAGGCAAAGGGTTTATCCGCTGGCCATCCGCAGCCACCGGCACGATGCTGTCCCGATGCCCGCAGAGACCGCCTACCACGGCGAAGTCGGCGACTGGTTCGCGAAGAACGCCGACACCAGCCCCTACAACGCGTACACCGACCGCCCGGCGATGCTTGCCCTGGCAGGCGACGTCACCGGCCTGAAGATCCTCGACGTCGGCTGCGGAGCCGGACACTACGCCGCCGAACTCTTGGCGCGCGGCGCCGAGGTGACCGGCATCGACGGCAGCGTCACGCTACTGACTCACGCGCGGGAACGGCTGGGCGGTCGCGCCGAGTTGCACCTGCACGACGCGGAGCAGCCGCTGGACTTCCTCGCCGACGCGTCGTTCGACGGAGTCGTCTGCGCCCTGATGCTCCATCACATCACCGACCGGCCACGCCTCCTCGCCGACCTGCGTCGCGTCCTCCGCCCCGGCGGGTGGCTGCTGGTCTCGACGACCCACCCGACCGCCGACTGGCGGAACTTCGGCGGCTCCTACTACTCCGAGGACTGGGTCGATCTCCCTCTCTCCGGGGGCCCCTTGGCGGTCCACTACCAACGCATGCCACTGGAAACATTCCTGAACGAGCTACTCACCACCGGCTTCACCCTCGAACGCCTCATCGAACCCCGCCCGCCCCACGAACTCCGAGAACTCGACGAGCCGGCGTACACCAAGCTCCACCAGGCCCCGTGCTTCATCGCCGTCAGGCTTGTACGCCCCTGAAGGCCACCGCCAGCCGCGCCGCAACCGCCGATGGCGGCAGCTCCTTAAGGCCGCGGGGCTGTATTGAATCTGCGGCCACCACCGCACGGGCGCGACAAACCACGAAGCACCCGCAGCCAAGCACACAGCAGCACCCCATCTTTTAGGGGCGCGGGACTGCATCAATGTGCGGCTACCACCGCGCGAGCGCGACAACCCACAGCCAAAAGCCGACCGTCACCCCATCTTTTAGGGGCGCGGGGAACTGCGCGACCAGCCACAACGCACCCGCACCCCGCCACACACAGCCCCACCCCTCCCCACCCCGGCCCTTCCCCCACTGCACACTGGACCTATGCGTACCGCCCACCGCGTAACCACCGTCCGCCAGGCCGAAGCCGCCCTCATGTCCCGCCTCCCCGAAGGCGCCCTGATGCAACGAGCCGCAGCCGGACTGGCCACAGCCTGTGCGGAGTTGCTGGGCAGGGTGTACGGCAAACGCGTGGTCCTCCTCATCGGCAGCGGAGACAACGGCGGAGACGCCCTGTACGCGGGGGCGAGGCTGGTGAAACGCGGCGCGGGGGTCACCGCGATCCTGCTCTCGCCGGCCCGGGTCCACGAGCCCGCGCTGAACGCCCTCACCCGAGCGGGCGGCCGGACAACAGACCCTGCTCAAGCCGAACACGCCCTCCAGCAGGCCGACTTGGTGGTCGACGGCATCGTAGGCATCGGCGGCAAGGGCGGTCTCAGAGAGAACGCCGCCCACCTCGTGAACCTGGTGGAACGCAACCGCACACCCATCGTCGCCGTGGACCTCCCCAGTGGAGTGGACGCGGACACGGGCGAGGTCCACGGCCCAGCGGTCCACGCCACCCTGACAGTCACGTTCGGCACCCACAAACCGGCCCTCCTGATCGACCCGGCGAGGGAACACGCGGGGGTGGTCCGGCTGGTCGACATCGGCCTGACCCTCCCGAACCCGCCGGAGGCAGAGGCGCTCCAGCACGCCGACGTGGCCACCCTGCTCCCCACCCCCGGCGCGTCAAGTGACAAGTACCGACGGGGAGTTGTCGGCATCGCCGCCGGTTCGACCCGCTACCCCGGCGCAGCGGTCCTCGCGGTGGCCGGCGCCCTGCGGGGCGGCGCGGGGGCCGTGCGGTACGTGGGCCCGGCGAAGGGCGCCGTCCCGGCCCGCTTCCCGGAGACCCTCGTCTCGGACGGCACCCCGAGGACCGCGGGCCGGGTCCAGTCGTGGGTGGTGGGTCCGGGCGCGGGCGACGACGCGGGCCCGGTGGCGGAGATCCTGGCGATGGACGACGTCCCCGTCCTGATCGACGCGGACGGCCTGCGCCTGGCCGACCCCGAGGCGGTGCGCCGCCGCACGGCCCCCACGCTCCTCACCCCGCACGCGGGCGAGGCGGCGGCTCTCCTGGGCGTCACCAGGGACCAGGTGGAGGCGGAACGCCTGTACGCGGTACGGGAGTTGGCGGCACGCTATGCCGCGACCGTCCTCCTCAAGGGCGCCACGACCCTCATCGCCGACGCGGAGGGACCCGTCCGCGTCAACCCCACCGGCACCCCCTGGCTCGCCACCGCCGGCAGCGGCGACGTCCTCTCCGGCCTCACCGGCTCCCTCCTCGCGTCCGGCCTCCCGGCGAGGGACGCGGGCAGCGCCGGCGCCTACCTGCACGGCCTCGCGGGCCGTCTCGCGGCAGCGGGGGCACCGGTGACGGCGTTCGAGGTGGCGGAGGCACTGCCGAGGGCGTGGGGGAACGTGACGGCAACGGCCCCGAACCCGGCCTGAGGCCCGCCACCCCGTAGTACCCGTAGTACCTCCCCTCCCAACCCGCCACCCCGTAGTACCTCCCCTCCCAACCCGCCACCCCGTAATACCCGTAATACCCGCGCCCCCTCCCCTCTCCCCCGCCCCCCTCCCCCCTACTCCACCGTCACCGACTTAGCCAGGTTCCGAGGCTGATCCACCTCATTCCCCCGAGCCGCCGCCAACTCACACGCGAACACCTGCAACGGCACAGTCGCCACCAGCGGCTGCAACAACGTCGGCGTGGCCGGAATCCGGATCAGATGGTCGGCGTACGGGACGACCGCCTCGTCCCCCTCCTCCGCGATGACGATCGTCCGCGCCCCCCGAGCCCGGATCTCCTGGATGTTGGAGACGATCTTGTCGTGGAGGACGGACCGCCCCCGGGGCGAGGGAACGACCACGACGACCGGCAGATCCTCCTCGATGAGCGCGATGGGCCCGTGCTTCAGCTCACCGGCGGCGAACCCCTCGGCGTGCATGTAGGCCAGCTCCTTCAACTTGAGCGCCCCCTCCAGCGCGACGGGGTACCCGACATGCCGCCCGAGGAACAGCACCGTCTTCTTGTCGGCCAGCGACCGCGCGAGCGCCCGCACCGGCTCCATCGTCTCCAGCACCCGCTCCACCTCCCCGGAGATCTCCGCGAGATCCCGGACGACGGCCCGGATCTCGTCCCCCCACTTCGTCCCCCGCACCTGCCCGAGGTACAGCGCGACGAGATAGCAGGCGACGAGCTGCGTGAGGAACGCCTTGGTGGAGGCGACGGCGACCTCGGGCCCGGCGTGCGTGTACAGAACCGCATCCGACTCACGGGGGATCGTCGACCCGTTGGTGTTGCAGATGGCCAGCACCTTCGACCCCTGCTCCCGAGCGTGCCGCAGCGCCATCAGCGTGTCCATGGTCTCCCCGGACTGCGAGATCGCGATCACCAGCGACCGCCCGTCGAGGATCGGATCCCGGTACCGGAACTCGCTCGCCAGCTCCACCTCGCAGGGGATCCGCGTCCAGTGCTCGATCGCGTACTTCGCGATGAGCCCGGCGTGGAAGGCGGTCCCACAGGCGACGATGACGACCTTCCCGACCTCCCTCAACTCGGCGGCGGAGATGCGCACTTCGTCGAGGACGAGCGACCCCGCCTCGTCGATACGCCCCAGCAGCGTGTCGGCGACCGCCTTCGGCTGCTCGGCGATCTCCTTGAGCATGAAGTAGTCGTAACCCCCCTTCTCGGCGGCGGACGCGTCCCAGTCGACGTGGAACGAGCGGACGTCCGCCGGCGCCCCGTCGAACCCGGTGACGGTGACCCCGTCCCGCCGCAGCTCCACCACCTGGTCCTGCCCCAGCTCCAGCGCGGACCGCGTGTGCGCGATGAACGCGGCGACGTCCGACGCGAGGAACGCCTCCCCCTCCCCGACCCCGACAACCAGCGGCGAGTTGCGCCGGGCGCCGACGACGACGTCCGGCTCGTCCGCGTGCACCGCGACCAGCGTGAACGCGCCCTCCAGCCGCCGGCACACGCTCCGCATCGCCTCCGCGAGGTCCGCGCACACCGAGTACTCCTCGGCGAGCAGGTGCGCGACCACCTCGGTGTCCGTCTCCGACTCCAACGCGTGCCCGCGCTCGGCGAGTTCGGCGCGCAGGAGGGCGAAGTTCTCGATGATCCCGTTGTGGACGACGGCGACGCGGCCGGCGTTGTCGCGGTGCGGGTGGGCGTTCGCGTCGGTGGGGCCGCCGTGCGTGGCCCAGCGCGTGTGCCCGATCCCCGTCCCGCCGGCCGGCAGGGGCCGCTGGACGAGTTCCTTCTCCAGGTTGACGAGCTTCCCGGCGCGCTTGGCGGCGGCGAGCCCCCCGTCCGCGAGCACCGCGACCCCCGAGGAGTCGTACCCCCGGTACTCCAGCCGCTTCAGCCCGGCCATCACGACGTCCAGCGCCGACTGATTCCCTACGTATCCCACGATTCCACACATGCGCGGCACCCTAGCCTCGCCCGAGCCCCGAAACAGGCTCCAGCGTGCCCGCTTTCGGAAATCAGACCGCCACTACGTCACCCGGGGGAGGGTGTCCAGGGCCGGGGGTGAGACGGCAGGCCGACCGAAGGGACCGGCGTGGAAGCCGCGCGCCAGAGCCGGGCCACCGACGGACGGCAAGCCCGCCAGCCTCACCCCCGGCCCCGGTACCTCACGCCGAACGGCGCCGCCGTACGACGAGTGCTCAACCGACGAGGTCCAGCGCGCCCGCACCCGCGCCGAGGCCCGATGCGGACTCGGTCCCCGGACCGGGAGCGGGCTTGGTCCCCAGCCCCGGCGCGGGCCCGGTCCCCGGCTCCGTACC
>NZ_JBTYMC010000046.1:0-33107 GCF_054880855.1 Streptomyces sp. S6
GAGCGGACCGGGCGGCAGGCCGAGGCCATGCGGGGGGCGGTGCGGGGGGATTCCGCCGTGGCCGCGCTGGTGGACGCGGCGCTCGGGGTGCGCGCGGAGCTGGTGGTGGCGGCTCCCGAGACGCGGTTGCTGCACGGGACGTTCCGGCAGAGCAAGGTGCTGGCCGGTGAGCGGTCGCCGTGGCTCGCGGTGGGGCCGGATCCGGTGGTGGGTGAGTGCGCGTTCGATCTGGCGCGGCTGGTCCGGGACCGGGTGGAGGACCTGGTGGGGTCGCCGTCCGGGGCGGCCGTGGCCCGGCGGCGCGTGAAGAAACTGGCCGAGGCGTTGGACGTGGACCAGGAGAGGCTGCGGGGGTGGGTGCTGTTCCGCGCGGTGGAGTCGGGGGTGCGGGCGCTGCGGGTGGGACGGCCCAGGGACGCCGAGCTGCTGCTGGAGTTCGCCGGCTGGCTGTGACGACGGCCGTTCCCCGCACGCGGTGACTCGATCGCGTGCGGGGGAACGGCCTCGGCGCACGGCCTCTCAGGCGGTCAGGCGGGCGATCGCCTCGTCGACCGTCAGCTCCTCGCGCTCACCGGTCCTGCGGTCCTTCAGCTCCAGGATGCCTTCGGCGGCCCGTCGCCCGGCGACGAGGATCTTCGGGACGCCGATCAGCTCGGAGTCGGTGAACTTGACGCCCGGGGAGACGCCCGCGCGGTCGTCGACGAGGACGCGCAGCCCGGCCTCGCGGAGCTTCTCCGAGACGTCCAGGGCGAGTTCGGTCTGGAGGGCCTTGCCGGCGGCGACGACGTGGACGTCGGCCGGGGCGACCTCGGCGGGCCAGCACAGGCCCTTGTCGTCGGCGGTCTGCTCGGCGAGCGCGGCGACGGCGCGGGAGACGCCGATGCCGTAGGAGCCCATCGTGACGCGGACGGGCTTGCCGTGCTGCCCGAGGACGTCGAGCTTGAGGGCGTCGGCGTACTTGCGGCCGAGCTGGAAGATGTGGCCGATCTCGATGGCGCGGTCCAGCTTGAGGCCGGTGCCGCAGGCGGGGCAGGGGTCGCCGTCCTGGACGACGACGACGTCGACGTACTCGTCCACCTCGAAGTCGCGACCGGCGACGACGTTCTTGGCGTGCGTCTGGTCCTTGTTGGCGCCGGTGATCCACGCGGTGCCGGGGGCGACGCGCGGGTCGGCGATGTACTTGAGCTTCTCCTGGCGGCCCTGGGGACCGATGTAGCCGCGGACCAGGTCGGGACGGCCGGTGAAGTCCTCGGCGGTGACCAGTTCGACGGTGGCGGGGGCGAAGTGCGCCTCGACCTTGCCGAGGTCGACCTCGCGGTCACCGGGGACGCCGACGGCGACGATCTCGCCGTCCACCTTGACCAGCAGGTTCTTCAGGGTCGCGGAGGCGGGGACGCCGAGGGCGGCGGCGAGCGTCTCGATCGTCGGGGTGTCGGGGGTGGGGATGTCCTCCAGCGCCGGGGCCGTGGCCTCCTGGGCGACGAGGGGGAAGCTGACGGCTTCCGTGTTCGCCGCGAAGTCGCAGTTCGGGCAGTCCGCGAAGGTGTCCTCGCCGGCCTCGGCGGGGGCGAGGAACTCCTCGGACTTGGAGCCGCCCATCGCGCCGGCGGTCGCGGCGCAGATGCGGTAGTCGAGGCCGAGGCGCGCGAACACCTTCTGGTACGCCTCGCGGTGCAGGGCGTAGGACTTCGCGAGGCCCTCGTCCTCCGTGTCGAAGGAGTAGGAGTCCTTCATCAGGAACTCGCGGCCCCGCAGGATGCCGGCCCGGGGGCGGGCCTCGTCACGGTACTTGTGCTGGATCTGGTAGAGGATGACGGGCAGGTCCTTGTAGGACGACGCCTGGTCCTTCACCAGCAGGGTGAAGATCTCCTCGTGCGTCGGGCCGAGCAGGTAGTCACCCCCCTTGCGGTCCTGGAGGCGGAACAGCTCCGCCCCGTACTCCTCCCAACGGCCGGTCGCCTCGTAGGGTTCCCGGGGCAGCAGGGCGGGGAGCAGGACTTCCTGGGCGCCGATGGCGTCCATCTCCTCGCGGACGATCCGCTCGACGTTCGACAGGACCTTCTTGCCGAGCGGCAGCCAGGACCAGATGCCGGCGGCGGTGCGGCGGACGTAGCCCGCGCGGACGAGGAGCTTGTGGCTGAGGACCTCGGCGTCGGCCGGGTCGTCGCGCAGTGTTTTCGCCATCAGCTGGGACATGCGCTGGACCGGTGCGTTCGCCATGGTTCTCGTACTCCTGCCGGATAAAGGTGATGGCTAGGAGATTAACCGTCGGCCCTGGGTGGTCGGAAATCCGTGCGCTTACGCCGCAGCGGCAGCGGGGCGCCCATCACGGCGTACGGGCGGGGGGCGCTCGGGAAGAGGACTCTGCGGGCCAGGTCGTGGTAGCCGAGGGAGCGGTACAGGGCCCTGGCGGGGCTGTCGATGTCGATCGCGGAGAGGATCGAGCGGGGCTGCGGGACGTCGTCGGTGATCGCCGTGATCAGGGCGCGGCCGGCGCCCCGGTTCTGGTACGCCGGGTGGACGTGGAGTTCGGTGATGACGAAGGAGTCGTCCAGCCAGTGGGTGTTGCCGAGCGCCCTGAGGTAGGGCTCGACGACGGTGGACCACCAGTGCGCGCGGTCGTTCGGCATGCCGTACACGAAACCCGCGAGGCGGCCTTCGGCCGTGGTGACGCCGAGTGCCCGCGCGCCCGGGTTCGTCATGTGCCGCAGGACGATCTGGCGTCTGACGGCCACTTCGTCGGGGGCCAGGCCGAACGCGATCGCCTGGACCGACAGCGCCTCGTCCACGCGGGCTGAGAGGTCCAAAGGGCCGATGACCAGGTCCATGGCGGGAGCCTACAGGGGTGTGCCGCGTGGTTCGGAAGGGGACGCCCGGGACTTAGAAGAGGACGCTCATGAACGCGCCGACCTCTTGGAAGCCGACCCTTCGGTACGTGCGTCTCGCGGGCGTGTTGAAGTCGTTGACGTAGAGGCTGACGACGGGGGCGACGTCCGTGAGGGCGTAGCGCAGGACGGCTGCCATGCCGGGGGCCGCGATCCCTCTGCCCCGGTACTCCGGGGCCACCCACACGCCCTGGATCTGGCAGGCGTCCCGCGTCGCCGCGCCGATCTCCGCCTTGAAGACGACCCTGCCGCGGTCGTCGAGGCGGGCGAAGGAGCGGCCCGTGCCGACGAGTTCGGCGACCCTCGCCTGGTAGAGGAGGCCGCCGTCGCCCGCCAGCGGGGAGATCCCGACCTCCTCCGTGAACATCGCCACGCAGGCCGGCAGGATCGTTTCCATCTCGTCCTTGCGGATGCGGCGGACGTACGGGTCGGGGGTGATGTCCAGCGGCATCCGGTCCGTGATCATCAGGGGTTGCTGGGACCTCACGTCCCGGGCCGGGCCCCAGTGCGGTTCCAGCAACCGCCACAGCTCGGCGGTGGGCTCCGCCGGTCCCACGATGGACGAGCAGCGCCGGCCCGCCCTTCTGGCGCGGTCCGCGAAGGCGCGTACGGCTCGGGGGGTGGCGCAGATGGGTACGAGGTTGGCGCCCGCGTAGCAGAGGGACGTCAGCATTCCGGCCTCGTACCAACCCCACATCTCTCCGCCGAGTCGCCACGGGTCGAGCCCCGCCACCTGCACCCTCGATGTCACGAACGCGTTCGCGACCGGCTCCCTGCCGAGGACGGCGAGAGCTGCGTTCAGGTCGCTCGGTTCGAGGACCCGGGAGGTGGTGTGGGTCAGCACGGGCGGGGCCTCACGGTGGGGTGCGCAGGATCCCCCGCACTGTACCCGCGGAAGCCGAGCCGCGCCTCTCCGTGCCGGGCAGGCTGAAGGAGGGTGGGGGTGTCTGCCGGATCAGCGAGTGCGGGTGCGCTGTGGCTGGTCGCGCTCGCGCGGCGGCAGCCGCACACTGATACGGCCCCGCGTCCCTGAGGGGCGGGGTGACGGTTGTGGAGAAAGCGCCGGTCCGCTGCTCTGTGCACCACGCACCCACCCCACCCTCCCCGGGGTCGAAGGGGCGGAGCCCCTGGGGATGTGGGGGTCCCCCCTGTTCGAAGAGCTTGGGGGAGGGTAGGGGCGGCGGCGGGGGCGGGGAACGTCAGCCGGCGACGGCGATGGTGGGTTCGCCGGAGGCGACGCCTTCGGCCTGCATCTGCTCGGCGAGCTTCATCGCTTCGTCGATGAGGGTCTCGACGATCTTGGATTCAGGGACCGTCTTGATGACCTCGCCCTTGACGAAGATCTGCCCCTTGCCGTTGCCGGAGGCGACCCCGAGGTCGGCCTCGCGGGCTTCGCCGGGCCCGTTCACGACGCAGCCCATGACGGCGACGCGGAGGGGGACGTCCATGCCGGTGAGCCCGGCGGTGACCTCTTCCGCGAGCTTGTAGACGTCGACCTGAGCCCGCCCGCAGGACGGACAGGACACGATCTCCAGCCCCCGCTGCTTGAGGTTCAGGGACTCCAGGATCTGGTTCCCGACCTTGACCTCCTCGACGGGAGGCGCGCTCAGGGAGACCCGGATGGTGTCCCCGATGCCCTGGGAGAGCAGCGCCCCGAAGGCGACGGCGGACTTGATGGTCCCCTGGAACGCGGGCCCCGCCTCGGTCACCCCGAGGTGCAGCGGGTACTCGCACTGCGCGGCAAGCTGCCGGTACGCCTCGATCATGACGACGGGGTCGTTGTGCTTGACGGAGATCTTGATGTCCCGGAAGTCGTGTTCCTCGAACAGCGACGCCTCCCACAGCGCCGACTCGACGAGAGCCTCGGGCGTGGCCTTCCCGTACTTCTGGAGCAGCCGGCGGTCCAGCGACCCGGCGTTGACCCCGATCCGGATGGGCGTCCCGTGATCGTTGGCCGCCTTGGCGATCTCCCGGACCTTGTCGTCGAACTGCTTGATGTTCCCGGGGTTGACGCGGACGGCCGCGCAGCCGGCCTCGATCGCGGCGAACACGTACTTCGGCTGGAAGTGGATGTCGGCGATCACGGGAATCTGCGACTTGCGGGCGATGGTCGCGAGCGCGTCCGCGTCGTCCTGCGTGGGACAGGCGACCCGCACGATCTGGCACCCGGAGGCGGTCAGCTCGGCGATCTGCTGAAGCGTCGCCCCGATGTCGGACGTCCGCGTCGTCGTCATCGACTGCACCGACACCGGCGCGTCCCCACCCACCGCGACCGACCCGACCTGGATCTTCCTGCTCTTGCGCCGCTCGGCGACCTTGGTCGGAACGGACGGCATGCCGAGAGAAATCGCAGTCATCTGATGTGCAACCCCAAGTCGTGGATCAAGACAGGCCCCGTGAGCGCGCGGGCTCCAGAACCCCGAGGTTACGGCACACCCCCCTCACGGAGCACATTTCCCCGCTCAAACCCACCGGTACGGACGACGGCCGGAACCCGAGGGCTCCGGCCGTCGTGAACAGCGGATGGCTAGGAGATTTTCACCGGGTTCACGACGTCCGCGATGAGGACGAGGATCGTGAAGCAGATGAACACCCCGGCGACGACGTACGCGAGCGGCATCAGCTTGGCCACGTCGAAGGGACCGGGGTCGGGCCGGCGCAGCAGGCGGGCGAGACCCCGCCGCAGGGACTCCCAGAGCGCGCCCGCGATGTGCCCGCCGTCGAGCGGGAGCAGCGGGAGCATGTTGAAGAGGAACAGGGAGAGGTTGAACCCGGCGACCAGCATGAGCGCCATGGCGAGTTGCTGGGACGGCGGGATGTCGAGGGTGAAGATCTCTCCGCCGACCCGGGCCGCGCCGACGACGCCCATCGGGGAGTCGGCCTCCCGCTTGCCCCCGTCGAACGCGGCGTCCCACAGCGCGGGGATCTTCCCGGGCAGGGCGACGATGGAGTCGAGGGCCTCCCCGACCCGGTCGGTCATCCAGGTCACGGAGTCGCCGAAGTCCTGCTGGACGACTCCGGTGGCGGCGCTGAACCCGAGGAACCCGGCCTTGACGTAGTCCCCCTGGACGACCTGGCCTTTGGAGTCCTTCTTGGCGACCCGGTTCTCGGCGATCTTCGCCTGGAGGGTGACCTCCTTGCCGTCGCGCCGGACGATGATCGGGACGGTCTTGTCGGCGCTGGCGCGGATGAGGTCGGAGAGGGCGTCCCACTTCTGGGTGCGCACGCCGTCGAAGGAGACGATCTTGTCGCCGGCCTTGAGGCCCGCGGCGGCGGCCGGGGAGGGCGCGTCCCCCGTCTTGCAGGTGTCGCGGTTCTCGCTCTGGTCGATGACGCACTGGGAGACCGAGCTGACCGTGGTGGTCTGCTGGGGGATGCCGAAGCCCATGAGGACGGTGAGGAAGAGGATCACCGCGAGGATCAGGTTCTGCACGGGTCCGGCGGCCATGATGATGACGCGTTTCCAGGGCTTGCGGGTGTACATCATCCGCGTCTCGTCCCCGGGCTTGATCTCCTCCATGGAGGCCGAGCGGGCGTCCTCGATCATCGTGCGCCACGGGGACGTCGAGCGGGTGGAGATCCGGCCGTCCTCACCGGGCGGGAACATGCCGATCATGCGGATGTAGCCGCCCATGGGGATGGCCTTGACGCCGTACTCGGTCTCGCCCTTCTTGCGGGACCAGACCGTGGGGCCGAAGCCGACCATGAACTGTGGCACGCGGATGCCGAAGAGCTTGGCGAAGGTGAAGTGGCCCAGTTCGTGCCACGCGATCGAGAACAGCAGCCCGAGCACGAAGACGACTATGCCGAGGATCATCATCAGAGCGGTCATGCGCGCGCCTCCGCTGTCGCCGTCAGTTCCCGGGCCCGAGCGCGTGCCCAGGTCTCTGCTTCGAGGACGTCCGCCACGGTCAGCGAAGTTCCCGCCACGCCGTGTTCTTCCACCACACGGGTGACGGTCTCCATGATCCCGTTGAACGGCAGCGCGCCCCGGCGGAACGCCTCCACGCTCTCCTCGTTGGCGGCATTGAACACCGCCGGGGCGGTCCCCGCGAGCTCGCCCACGTGCCGGGCGAGGTTCACCGAGGGGAACGCCTCGTTGTCCAGGGGGAAGAACTCCCAGGTGGAAGCCTTGCTCCAGTCGAAAGCGGGTGCCGCGTCGGGCACGCGCTCGGGCCAGCCGAGCCCGATGGCGATCGGCCCGCGCATATCGGGGGGCGTCGCCTGGGCCATCGTCGATCCGTCCGTGAACTCAACCATCGAGTGGACATACGACTGGGGATGCACGACGACCTCAATGCGGTCGAAGGGAATGTCGTAGAGGAGGTGCGCCTCGATGACTTCCAGCCCTTTGTTGACCAGGGTCGCGGAGTTGATCGTGATGACCGGGCCCATCGCCCATGTGGGGTGTGCGAGGGCGTCCTCGACGGTGACGTCCGCGAGCTGTTCCTTCGTCCGGCCCCGGAACGGCCCGCCGCTCGCGGTGACGACGAGCTTGCGGACGTCCGCGCGGGAGCCGGAGGCCAGCGCCTGGAAGAGGGCCGCGTGCTCGGAGTCCACGGGGATGATCTGACCGGGTTTCGCCAGCGCCTTCACGAGGGGGCCGCCGACGATCAGCGACTCCTTGTTGGCGAGCGCGAGGGTGCGGCCCGCCGCCAGGGCGGCCAGCGTCGGGGCGAGGCCGATGGAGCCGGTGATGCCGTTGAGGACGGTGTGGCAGGCGGAGGCGGCGACCTGTGTGGCCGCGTCCGGGCCGGCCAGGATCTCGGGGAGCGGCTCGCCCGTGCCGTACTCGGCGGCGAGGGCCTCGCGCAGGGCCGGTACGGCGTCCTCGCGGGCCACCGCGACGGCCTCGACCCGCAGCCGGCGGGCCTGCTCGGCGAGCAGGGCGACCCGGGCGCCGTGCGCGGACAGGGCGGTGACCCTGAAGCGGTCCGGGTTGCGCAGGACCAGGTCGATGGCCTGTGTGCCGATCGACCCGGTGGAGCCGAGGATCACCACGTCCTTGGGACCGTCACCCGCGACGGGGTCGAAGACGAGGTGAGGGTCGGCGAGGGGGGCTGGACTGTCGGTCATGCCCCCCATTGTTGCCGCACCGCCTGTGCGGACCGACCTCCGCGTCGCCGGGGCGTGATTCATATGACCGTTTATGAGGTTCTGGTGAAGATCGTGTGATACGAATTCTTCTCGCATACGACATCCAGGGGGGATTCTTCTATGCGCGTGAAGCACCTTTGTGCTGCCCTCGGCGGCGCCGCTCTGCTCTTCGGCACCGCCCTGTCCACCCCGGCGCAGGCCGCCGGCGGAGGCGTCGAGCTCTACCACGTCTGGTTCGACAGCCCCGGCAAGGACACCCGCACCAACGCGAGCCTCAACGCCGAGTGGGTGCAGATCAAGAACACCGGTAAGAAGCCCGTCAACGTGAAGGGGTGGATCCTCAAGGACACCTCCAACCACAAGTACGTCTTCAAGAACATCACCGTCGGCGCCGGCAGGACCGTCAAGGTCCACACCGGCTCCGGCAAGGACACCGCCGCCGACGTCTTCCAGAACCGCAAGGCGTACGTCTGGAACAACGACGGCGACACCGCGACGCTGACGAGGGCGAACGGCTCGAAGGTGGACGCGTGTTCGTGGACGAAGAAGACGAAGGACCACAAGTGGTGCTGAGGTCTTGAGAGTTCGGGGTTCTTGAGGGTGGGGGCACGGCGTTCCGGCCGTGCCCCTTCCCTGTTTCCCGGCTAACGGATCGGCCGGTGCACGTTCTCCTTCGTGGACGGTCCGGGAGTCGCGTCCGCGATCCACGGCCCCTCCCCCGACGGATCCACGACCCCCTCCTCCAGCCACTCGTAGGCCCCGCCCAGAACCCCCTTCACCACCCTCCGGTCCACGTCGTCCGTGTTGACCCACAGCCTCCCGAACAGCTCGTCCACCCGCACCCGCGCCTGCCGGCAGAACGCGTCGGCCAACTGATAGGCCTCCCGCCCGTGTTCGCCGCGCGAGCGCAGATGCTCGGCCCGCACGCACGCCGCGCTCATCGCGAACAGCTCGGCCCCGATGTCGACGACCCGCCCCAGGAACCCCTGTTTGGTCTCCATCCGCCCCTGCCACCGGGACATGGCGTAGAACGTGGACCGCGCCAGCTTCCGGGAGTGCCGCTCGACGTACCGCAGATGCCCGGACAGGTCGACGCCGTTCTTGAACTCGTCGTAGGACGTGGGAAGTTGCCCGGCGCCGACGACCAGCTTCGGCAGCCAGCGCGCGTAGAACGCCCCGGCCTGAGCCCCCGCCTTCGCCTTGTCCCCGAGGGATATGTCGGGGTCG
This sequence comes from Streptomyces sp. S6, assembly GCF_054880855.1. NCBI lineage: Bacteria > Bacillati > Actinomycetota > Actinomycetes > Kitasatosporales > Streptomycetaceae > Streptomyces > Streptomyces sp. S6. The sequence goes on from NZ_JBTYMC010000046.1 coordinate 9,210, forward strand.
ATGAGGTCCCCGGCGACGGACAGGTGCGCGTCGACGGCCTCGCGGGCGATGAGGAGGTGCATGATCTCGGTGGACCCCTCGAAGATCCGGTTGATGCGCAGATCGCGGACCAACTGCTCGGCGGGGACGGCCCGTTCACCGCGCGCCCGGAGCGACTCGGCCGTCTCGAACCCGCGTCCGCCCCGGATCTGGACCAGTTCGTCGGCGATGAGGCACCCCATCTCGGACCCGTACAGCTTCGCGAGGGCCGCCTCGATGCGGATGTCGTTGCGGTCCTCGTCGGCCATCTGCGAGGAGAGGTCGACGACGGCCTCCAGCGCGAACGTCGTCGCCGCGATGAAGCTGATCTTCGCGCCGACCGCCTCGTGCAGGCCGACCGGCTTGCCCCACTGCTCGCGCGCGCCCGACCACTCGCGGGCGATCTTCAGCGCCCACTTCCCGGCGCCGACGCACATCGCGGGCAGCGAGAGCCGCCCGGTGTTGAGGGTGGTGAGCGCGATCTTCAGCCCGGCACCCTCGGGCCCGATCCGGTTCGCGGCGGGCACCCGGACCTGGTGGAAGCGGGTGACGCCGTTCTCCAGTCCCCTCAGTCCCATGAACGCGTTGCGGTGCTCGACGGTGATCCCCTCGGACCCGGCCTCGACGACGAACGCCGTGATGCCGCCCCGGTGCCCCTCGGACGCCGGTACGCGGGCCATGACCACCAGGAGGTCGGCGACGACCCCGTTGGTCGTCCACAGCTTCACGCCGTCCACGACATAGTCGTCCCCGTCGGGCACGGCCGTCGTCGCGAGGCGGGCCGGGTCGGAGCCGACGTCCGGTTCGGTGAGCAGGAACGCGCTGATGTCGGTCGTCGCGCAGCGCGGCAGGAACGTGTCCTTCTGCTGCGGGGTGCCGAAGATCTTCAGGGGCTGGGGGACGCCGATGGACTGGTGGGCGGAGAGGAGCGCGCCGAGTGCGGGGTTCGCGGAACCGACGAGGGCGAGGGCCTTGTTGTAGTAGACCTGGGTGAGTCCGAGGCCGCCGTACTTCGTATCGATCTTCATGCCGAGCGCGCCGAGTTCCTTGAGGCCGTTGATGGTCTCGTCGGGGATGCGGGCCTCGCGTTCGATGCGGGCGGAGTCGACCTCGGTCGCGCAGAAGTCGCGCAGCGCCGCGAGGAACTCCTCGCCGCGGCGGACGTCGTCGTCGGGCGGGACGGGGTGGGGGTGGATCAGGTCGAGGCGGAAGCGGCCGAGGAAGAGTTCCTTGGCGAAGCTGGGTTTGCGCCAGCCCTGCTCCCGGGCCGCCTCGGCGACCTGCCTGGCCTCGCGCTCGGAGACGGAGGGGGCGGACGGCTGTGGGTGTGGTGCGGACATGAGGGTCACCTCGCCGCGGATCGGATGAGTGGAGCGGATGACGGATCAGCTGGTGGGATTGTCTGGTTACCGGTCGGTTCTACTGGATCGTGTACCCGATTACGGCCGTCTCGACCATCCCTCGCGCGTCCGTCCGGCCCGCCGAGAAGGAATGGCCGGAGTGATTATCGAAGCGCTTCGATAAGCTATGGACACCCATCTCCACTGAAGCTAGTGTCAAAGCACCACTCACCCACCGTTGTTCGCACCGCGCACTGTCGAAGCGCTTCACAAAGCTTGGAGAGCTGGATGGTCACCCTCGCCGAGGTCGCCCAGCACGCCGGAGTCTCGGCGAGCACGGTGAGCTATGTCCTCAGCGGCAAGCGGTCCATCTCCGCGACCACCCGGGAACGGGTCGAGCAGAGCATCCGGGAGCTGGGGTACCACCCGAACGCGGGCGCGCGTGCGCTGGCGAGCAGCCGCTCGAACATCATCGCGCTGATGATCCCACTGCGCACCGACATGTATATGCCGGTGATGATGGAGATCTCCATCGCGGTGGCGACGGCCGCGCGCGGCTACGGCTACGACATCCTGCTCCTGACCGGCCAGGAAGGGCCGGACGCGGTACGCAGGGTGACCGGCAGCGGACTGGCCGACGGCATGGTCCTGATGGACGTCGAACTGGACGACGAGCGCTTGCCGCTGCTGCGGGCCACCGAGCGACCCTCGGTGCTCATCGGGCTGCCCGCCGACCCCTCGGGCCTCGCCTGCGTCGACCTCGACTGGAGCGCGACGGGCGCGCTGTCCATCGAGCACCTCGCGGAGCTCGGGCACCGGGACATCGCCGTGATCGGCGAGGCGCCGGGCGTCTACGAGCGGCACACCGGGTTCGCCGTCCGCACCCTTGAGGGGCTGCGGGTCCGGGCGCGGGAGCTGGGGGTGAGCGCCCTGCACCGGCCGTGCGAGGGCGGGTACGACGCGATGGCCGCGACGCTGGCCCGGATCTTCGACGAGCGCCCCGGGACGACGGGGTTCGTCGTGCAGAACGAGTCGGCCGTGGAGCCCCTGCTCGCGCTGCTGCGCCAGCAGGGGCGGGCCGTCCCGGAGGACGTGTCGGTGGTGGCGATCTGTCCGGACCAGGTGGCGACCCAGGCCCCCGTCCGGCTCACGTCGGTGGCGATCCCGGCGGCGGAGATGGGACGGCGCGCGCTGGAGCAGCTCGTCGCCAAGCTGGAGGGGCGGGGCAGTGCCGAAGTGGCGCTGATCGCCCCGGAGTTGACGGTCCGGGCGAGTACGGGTCCCGGTCCGGCCTGACGGACTGTCACTTCTCTTTTCGGGGCACCTGGTCGGTGCGGGGGCGTCTGCGGGCGGCTCCGGGCGCCGTCCGGGGTGCCCATGAGGTGCCTCTCGGGGGTCCGCCCGCGAGGCGCCCTTCCGGGGTGCCCGCATCGCGCCTCTCAGGGTGCCTTTCGGGGCGCCGCACCCAAGGCGCCTTTCGGGGTGCCGCCAGGTTCCCGCACTCCTCCCTTCAGGAGCACGCCTCATGACGACCCTGCCCATCGAAGACATGCCGTCCGCCGAGACGCCGCCCAAGGTCAGTCTGGCCCAGTCCTCCCCCACCGTGGGTACGTTCCGTGAGCGGGACGGCGCGCTGGAGTGGAGCGGGCGCCAGGAGACCGTCCGCATCGAGCCGTGGGGTCCGGACGCCGTCCGGGTGCGGGCCCGGCTCGGCGGGCCGGTCCTGCCGGAGCTGCCGGGTGCGCTGCTCGACACTCCCCCGGCCGCCGAGTCGGTCGTCAAACTCGCCGACGGCACAGGGACGTTGACCGTCGGCGCGCTGACCGTCGAGGTGAGCGCCGAAGGTCTGGTCCGCTTCCTGTCCACGGACTCCGGGGAGGAGATCCTCGCGGAGGAGCGCGCGCACTTCTGGTGGCCGGGGTCGCGGCTCTACACGGCCGTCGGCAACGGATATCACCGGCTGGAGCAGCGGTTCGCGGCCTACGACGACGAGAAGCTGTACGGCCTCGGGCAGCACCAGCACGGGAGGTTCGACCAGAAGGGGCTGGTCCTCGACCTGGTGCAGCGCAACGCCGAGGTCAACATCCCGGTCCTGACGTCGAGTCGGGGCTACACCCTGCTGTGGAACAACCCGGCGGTCGGGCGCGTGGAGCTGGCGCACAACGGGACGCGGTGGGTCGCGGACTCGGCGCGGCAGCTCGACTACTGGATCACCGCGGGCGATCCGGCCGCCGGCCAGCGGCGCTACAGCGCGGTGACGGGCCGTACCCCGATGCTCCCCGAGTGGGCGGCGGGGTTCTGGCAGTGCAAGCTGCGCTACCGCACGCAGGGCGAACTCATGGCCGTGGCGCGGGAGTACAAGCGCCGGGGGCTGCCGCTGGCGGCGATCGTGTGCGACTTCTTCCACTGGACGCACCTCGGTGAGTGGAAGTTCGACCCCGCCGAGTGGCCCGACCCGGCCGGGATGGTGAGCGAACTCGCCGAGATGGGCGTCAAGTTGGTCGTCTCCGTGTGGCCGTCCGTGTCGCCGCTGTCGGAGAACCACCCACTGATGGAGCAGCGCGGCTACTTCATCGGCACGCAGTACGGTCCGATGGCGCACGCCGACTGGCCGGACAAGGGCGTCGCGTCGACCGTGCAGGTCGCCTTCTACGACGCGACGAACCCCGAGGCCCGGGACTTCGTGTGGTCGAAGGTGCGGGACAACTACCTTGCCCCGTACGGGATCACGGCGTTCTGGCTGGACGCGTGCGAGCCGGAGTTGAAGCCGGGGTTCTCGGAGAACCTGCGGTACTGGGCGGGTCCCGGCCTGGAGGTCGGCAACCTGTATCCGCTGGAGAACGCGCGGACGTTCGCGGAGGGGCTCGGCGCGGAGGGCGAGGAGGTCCTCACCCTCAACCGGTCGGCGTGGGCGGGCAGTCAGCGCTACGGGGCCGCCCTGTGGTCCGGTGACGTCGGCACCGACTTCCCCACCCTGCGCCGGCAGATCGCCGCCGGGCTCAACACCGCGCTGTCCGGCATCCCTTGGTGGAACACCGACATCGGCGGCTTCCACGGCGGCGACCCGGACGACCCCGCGTACCGCGAGGTCATGGTCCGCTGGTTCCAGTTCGGGGCCCTCTCCCCGCTGATGCGCCTGCACGGCTTCCGCGACCCGGGCATGCCGCTGGGTCCGGACATGACCGGCGGCCCCAACGAGGTGTGGTCCTACGGCCCCGAGGCGGGCGCGATCCTGGAGGCTTACGTCCGGCTGCGCGAGCGGCTGCGGCCGTACGTCCTCGACGTGATGCGCGAGGCCCACGAGGAGGGGCTCCCGCCGATGCGTCCCCTGTTCCTGGAGTTCCCGCAGGATCAGGGGAGTTGGGGTGTGGACGACTCCTACCTGTTCGGCCGGGACCTGCTGGTCGCGCCGGTGCTGACGGCGGGGGCCACGGACCGTGCGGTGTATCTGCCGGCGGGGGCTCGGTGGACGGACGCGTGGACGGGGGTGTCGTACGAGGGGGGTGCGACGGTGACGGTGGAGGCGCCGTTGGAGCGGATTCCGCTGTTCCTGCGGGACGGGGCGCGGTTGCCGATCGCGGAGTGAGGCGGGTGTGAGCGAGGCCGGTCCCTGGATGAGGGGACCGGCCTCGTCGTCGTACCGCCGCTGTGGGGTGTCAGCTCTCGCACACCGACGGCAGCGCGCGGATCAGCGCCTCGGTGTGCAGGCGGTCCAGTCGGCGTTCGTGGCGGACCTGGGCGGCGCCGAGGTACAGCTCGGGGTGGCAGGCGAAGTCCGCGCGGTCGGCGGCGGTTTCGGCGAGGGCCTGGACCAGCTCGGTGTTGACGCGGTTGATCTCGACGCGGACGGCACTGAGGTCGGGGCGGGTGGTGGGCGCCTCGTCGGGGTGGTCGGTCCAGCGCTGGAACAGGCCGCGCTGGACGAGCTTGTTGGCCTCGATCTGGTCGCGGAAGACCCGGCGGACGGCGTCGGGGTCGGCACCCAGCCGGGTCGCCTGGGCCGCCACCGAGTCCAGGACCTGCTGCTCGCGGGCCGGGTCGTCGATGGGGCTGCCGGTGCCGAACTTGGCGGCGGCGACGAGGTCTGCGGTGGCCAGGCGCTGGGCGGCGAGGTCCGCGACGGAGTGGAGGGGGTTCACGGGGAGCGCCGGGGCGGTGACCGAGGTGAACGGCGCCGGGGTCGCGACCGCGGTGCCGGTCGCCCCGAGGGCGACGGCCGCGGTCACGGCCAGCGTGGTCAGGGCGCGGCGTGTGGGGGTGTGGTTGCGCATACCCCCATCAAACCCGGCCCCGGCCATGATGGGGTCAACCGTTGCTCACGGTCAGGTTGTTTGTCGTGAAGTTCAGACCGCCGGACGAGCTGGTGATCTCGTACCCGAACTGGACGTCACCGATCGTGACGTTCCCGAACCACCCCTTGGTGTCCTTGATCCACTTCAGGATGGGCAGGATCTGGACGGTGCCGGAGCTGGAGTTCGAGGTCCGGATGAACGAGAAGACCTGGTTGGAGCCGTTGGTCCCCTTGTAGACCGTCCAGGAGTGCCCGCCGAGCGTCACATTGCCCTGCGAGGTGCCGAGCGGCCCGACCGGCCCCGTCCTGTTGACCCAGAGCATGATCTCGTAGGCGTGGTTGGTGTCCCAGATGTCGTACGACGTGTTGTACGCGCCGGACGACGGGACGCTCACGTCGTAGCTGCTGTTCAGCGAACCCAGCGAGGTGATCGTCTTGTTGATCGCCTTCGTGGAGTTCGGGTACGACTTGATCCCGCCGGTGTTGGGGTGGTTGGCGTTGACCCCCCAGTTCGTACCGGAGTTGGCCCAGAAGCACTGGCTTCCGGCGCCTGAACCCCAGATGTTGTTGTAGAGGGTGTAGCCGCCCAGGTTCGTGTTGCCCCACTGGTCGCAGGTGTTCCAGACGGCCGCCGAGGCGGGCGCGGAGGCGAGTCCGACGGTGGCGCCGAGCGCCAGCGCGGGGGCGATCAGGACCTTGACGGCTTTGGTGAGTGTGCGGGTTGCCATGGCGTCCTCCATGGGTGGGGGGAGTGATTGCCTTGTGGTGCGGGGGAGTTACCACGTCCCCAGGGTGAGGACGTGGTCTTCTCCGGCGACGAGGTCGAGCGGCCTCGCGCCGGTGGAAGTCCGCAGCTCCACACGGAGCGTGCGAGTGGGCCTGACGACGGCCCTGGCGCCGTGCGCGTCCCACGCGAGGTCGACCTCCGCGCCGAACCTCGTCCGCACGCCCCGCAGTTCGCCCTCCGCGAGGGCGGAGGTCGGTGCGGGGAGCAGGACCAGTCGGCCGGGGGTCGACTGGATCAGCGCCTCGATCAGGACGGTGGGGAGGGTGTGCGCGGCGTCCGCGTTGTAGACGTGCCGGTGGGGGTAGTGGGCGCTCATCAGCGACGCGTGGAAGAAGTCGCCGTCCAGGACGGCGGCCAGCGCGTTGCCGACCCGGGTGCCGTCCCTCAACCTCGCGGCGATCAGGGCGTGGTGGAGGTGGCCGTGCGCCGAGTCGTTCTCCGCGCCGCGCAGTTCGAGCGCCCGGTGGGCGGCCTCGGCGAGGCCGGGGGTGTCATAGGGGGTGATCTCGTCGAGCGGCCAGACGCCGTAGAGGTGGCTCAGGTGGCGGTGGTCGTAGGTGTCTTCGAGACCGGGCCAGGCCCATTCCGCGAGGGCGCCGTCGGCGTTGACGCGGTGGGGTGGGAGGCGGTCGGCGAGGGCGGTCCAGCGGGCGGCGTGCTCGGGGTGGTACTCGGCCGCCGTGAGGAGGGCGTGCCGGGCGGCCGAGAGGTCCATGGCCACGTTCAGGGCGCCCCAACTGCCGTTCGCGGGGCGGTTCTCGGGCGAGTACGAGGGGACGACGACGAGGTGGCCGTCTGCGTCCGTCCGGGTGAGGAAGTCCTCGTAGAACTCGGCGAGTTCGGCCAGCAGGGCGCCCGTTCGAGGGTCGCGCCCGCCCTGCGTCTCGTCGTGGTCGACGAGGGGCTTGAGGAGCCAGTCCGCGCCGGCCGTCCAGAGGTGGAGGGGGTATTCGCGGCTGAAGTGGAAGGAGTGGCCGGACGCACCGTCGGTGTGGGCGGGGGTGACGATGCCCCGGGTGCCGTAGACGGCACGGGCGTTGGCCCGCCAGTCGTCGAGCTGACCCTCGATCAGGTTCCGCAGGGCGTCGGTCACTTCGGGAAGGGCCGCGCTCGCCGCTGACGACGTCTGGAGGTTGAGGTTGGCGTCGAGGGTGAACGCGCCGGACCAGGCGGTGTCCCAGTCGCCGGTCCACAGGCCGGTGAGGCGGGCCGGGAGGAGGCCGGAGGCGGAGAGGAGGTGGTAGCGGCCGGCGGCGAAGAGGCGTTCCAGGAGCGCGGGTTCCGCCGGGGTCTTCAGCAACTCCGAGCCGGGCAGGCCGCGTTGCGTGGAGCCGGCGTGCAGGTCGAGGGTGACGCGGCGGTAGGCGTCGCGGTGCGGGGGAAGGTGGCGGGCGCGCAGGGTGTCGTGGTCGACGCCGTCCGGCAGTTCGGGTTCCGCCGCGTCCCGGTGGACCCGGGTGAGGAGGAGCACGGCGTCGGCGCCTTCGATGTGAACGCCGGTCGCGGTGACGGTGGTTGTGCCGCCGGTGACGACGATCCGGGTGCGGCCGGTGTACGCCTTGTCGCTGTCGGGGTAGCGGGCGCGCAGGGTGAGGAGGGCGCCGTCGGGGGTGGGGTCGGTGGTGCGGATGACCCCCAAGTCGTCGGGGACGCCGGGGAGTCGGTGGTCGAGGGTGATGTCGAGGGTGAGTCGCGGTGCGGTGATGTGCTGGACGACGACGTCGTCGGCGCGGGAGACGAAGACGCGGCTCGTCCAGTCGGCGTCGATCGCGGTGGTCTCGCCGGTCGTGAAGTCGACGGTGCGGCGGTAGCGGTGGCTCGGGACGCCGGCCGCCGTGGTCCGGCGCACCCGGGTCTGGAAGGCCGGGTGGAAGGGCTGGACCCACCACATGGGGCGGTCGTCGGTGAAGTCCTCGGCGGCGGTGAGGTCCCCGGCGAGCAACCGGTCCTGGAGACCGGCGAGTCGACCGGCCAGTTCGGGGGCGCGGGCGTCCTCGGAGCCGTTGGGGCGGACGAGGGTGTGGTGGGTGACGATCACCCGGTCGTCGTGGGGGTCGCCCAGGACGAGGGCGCCGTGCCGGCCGTTGCCGCTGAGGAAGCCGTCCTCCCAGCGGTCGGCGGGGGCGGGTTCCCAGGTGCCGTGGACGGGTCCGGCGGCGGGCGGCTGCTCGGTGTACTCGGTGTCGGTCACGGCTTGAGCACCGCCACTCCGTGCTGCGCCAGGGTGAGTCGGCCCTCGGTGAGGGTGTCGGTCAACAAGTCCAGGTGTCCTTCGGGTACGTCGACGGTCACGCTGTCGCGGCCGTGGTTGAGGAGGAACAGCAACTCGCCGCGCCGGACGGCCTCGACGCCGTCCGGGAGGCCGTCGAGGACGGGGCGGGCGCCCGCCTCGGCGGCGATGCGGGCAAGGAGGTCACGCAGGGCGGGGGGTTCGGGGAGGGTCGAGACGTACCAGGCGCGGCCCTGGTGCAGGATCGCCGGGAGGGCGTCCAACTCGCCGCCCTTGTAGGGGATGTGCTCGGTTCCGGGCTCGGCTTCGATCTCCTCGGACCACAGGGTGCCGCGGAAGCCCTCGCACTCGACGTGCTCCCCTTCGTCGAGGGGCCACCACTCGTGCAGGGTGCGGATGCCGAAGAGTTCACGCAGGCGCGCGTCCATGCCGCCGGGGCGGACCCGGTCGTCGCCGTCGGCGGCTCCCGTGAAGAAGCCGCAGACCAGGGTGCCGCCGCCGCGGACGTACGCGAGGAGGTTGTCGATCGCGGCGTCGGTGAGGAGGTAGAGCTGGGGCGCCAGCACCAACTTGTAGGCGGTCAGGTCGTGTTCGGGGTGGGCGAAGTCGGTGGTGAGGTTCTCCTCCCACAGGGCGCGGTGCCAGGCGCGGAGCACCTCGGGGAGTTCGACGCGGCTGGAGGGGCGGTGGTCCTGGCTGCCGGCCCACCAGGAGTGCCAGTCGTGGAGGATCGCGACGTCCGACTTCTGAGGTGCCGTCAGGTGCTGTGCGATCGCGGGGAGTTCATTGCCGAGCTGCTTGACCTCCGCGTACGTCCGTCCCTGAGCACCCGCGTGGCTGACCATCCCGGAGTGGAACTTCTCGGCACCCTGCCGGGACTGGCGCCACTGGAAGAAGCAGACGGCGTCGGCTCCCCGGGCGACGGACTGGAGGGACCAGAGCCGGTTGAGTCCGCGCGGCTTGGGGTGGTTCACGCCGCGCCAGTTGACGGGTCCGGCGGCCTGTTCCATCAGCATCCAGGGGCCGCCCGCCTGCGAGCGGGTCATGTCCTGGACCACGGCGGCCTGTTGGGCGCCGAGGGGGTCGCGCGGGTCGGGGTAGAGGTCGACCGAGACGACGTCCTCCTCCTGGGCCCAGCGCCAGGCGTCCTGGCCGATCCACAGGGGCATGAAGTTCGTCGTCACCGGGATGTGCGGGGTGTGCCGGGCGACGATGTCGCGTTCGGCGAGGTAGCACTCCAGGAGGGCGTCCGAGGTGAAGCGCCTGAAGTCCAGCACCTGGGTGGGGTTCTTGATGTAGTGCGGGGTGCGCGGGGGCAGGATGCCGTCCCAGGTGTCGTAGCCCTGGCTCCAGAAAGCGGTTCCCCAGGCGGAGTTGAGGGCGTCGAGGGTGCCGTACCGGGCGCGCAGCCAGGTGCGGAAGCCGGCGGCTGCCTCGTCGCCGTAGTCGAAGGTGCAGTACTCGTTGTTGATGTGCCACATCGTCAGCGCCGGGTGGTGGGCGTAGCGGGCGGCGAGGTCTTCGGTGATCGCCGCCGCGTACCGGCGGTAGGTGGCGCTGGAGTGCGAGAAGTGCTGGCGTCCACCCCACCATTCGGTGCGGCCGTCCTCGGTGACGGGCAGGGTGTCGGGGTGGAGGCGGCCGAGCCAGGGCGGGGGCGCGGAGGTGGGGGTGGCGAGGACGACGCCGATGCCGTTGTCGTGCGTCAGGTCCATCAGGGTGTCCAGCCACCCGAAGTTCCGTTCGCCCGGCCGGGGTTCGAGAGTGGACCAGGAGAACACGCCCAGGGTGACGGAGTTGACGCCGGCCTCGCGCATGAGGCGGACGTCCTCGTGCCAGGTCTCCTCGGGCCACTGTTCGGGGTTGTAGTCGCCGCCGAAGAGGATGCGGCCCTTGGTGGCGTCGTTCAGGTCGGGCATCAGACCGGCTCCCCGTGCTGGGCGCGGAAGGGTCGGCGGGTGGAGCGCATGGTGGTACCTCGCTGGGTGAAGTGAGTGCGGGGAAGCACGAGTTGACGGTCAGCCCTTGACCGCGCCCGTGAGCATCCCCTTCTTGAAGTGTTTCTGGACGAACGGTGAGAGCACCGCGACCGGCAGCAACGCCATGACCATGACGGCCATTTGGACGGCGAGCCCGGACAATTCCCCCGTGCTGATGGCCTGGCCGAGTCCCACGGGTGCCTCTTGTTTCTGGACGAGCTGGATCATCACGTTCTGGAGGGGCATCATGTTCTGGTCGTTGAGGTAGAGGGACGCGTTGAACCAGGCACTCCAGTAACCGACGGCGTAGAACAGGCTGATGACCGCGAGGACGGCCCGGGACAGCGGGACCACGATCTGCCACAGGATGCGGAAGTCGCCGGCGCCGTCGATGCGCGCGCTGTCGGTCAGCTCCTGCGAGATCCCCGTGAAGAACCCGCGCAGGACAAGGATGTTGAACACGCTCACCGCGCTCGGCAGGATCAACGCCAGGTAGGTGTCGGTGAGTCCGAGCGACTGCACGAGCAGGTACGTCGGGATGAGCCCGGCGCTGAAGAACATCGTCGCGAGCAGCAGCATCAGCAGCCACCGGTGCCCGAGCGACCCGCTGCGCGACAGCCCGTACGCGCACAGCACGGACACGGTCATCGAGAACGCCGTGCCGACGACGGTGACGAGGACGCTGATGACGGCGGCCCGGGTCACCTGCCCGCCGCTCAGCAGCTCCCGGTAGGCGACGAAGGTGACGCCCCTCGGCACCATGACGAGCCCGCCGGACTTGTCGATGGTCTCCCGTGAGGACAGGCTCGTCACGACGACGATCCACAGCGGGAAGAGGATCGCGAGGCAGGCGATGCCGAGCACGAGCCCCTTCCCGGCGCTGCCCGCCTTCGTGGGCGGCTCCTCCCAGACGGGCCGGGGCGGGGCGGACCAACGGCCCGGCTTCACCCCTGCCTTCTCCACTGTCGCGCTCACTTCTTGTACACCCCCTGCTCGCCCATGAGATGGGCCACCTTGTTCGCGACGAGAACGAGCCCGAGGCCGACAACTCCCTTGATCAGACCTGCCGCCGCCGCGTACCCGAAGTCCTGGTTGCGGACGCCGTTCCACCACACGAACGTGTCGAGGACCTCGGAGGCTCCTGGTCCGACGGCGTCGCGTTGCAGCAGGATCTGTTCGAACCCGACGGTGAGCGCGTCCCCGACGCGCAGCACCAACAGCAGTGCGATGACGGGCCGCAGAGCCGGCAGCGTGACGTGCCACATGCGCCGCCACCGCCCGGCGCCGTCCATCGCGGCGGCCTCGTACAGGTCGTGGTTGACGGAGGCGAGGGCCGCGAGGAAGACGATGATGCCCCAGCCGGCGTCCTTCCAGACGGTCTCGGCGGTGATGAGGAACTTGAACGTGCCGGGGTCGGTCATGATGTCGATGCCGTCGTACCCGTGCTCTCGCAGCAGTTGGGACAACAGCCCGGCGCCGCCGAGGAGTTGCTGGAAGACGGCGATGACGAGCACCCACGAGAAGAAGTGCGGCAGGTAGAGGATCGCCTGCGAGATCGCCCGCACCCGGGGCCGTACCACGCTGTTGATGAGCAGCGCGAGGAGGATCGGTATGGGGAAGTAGAGGACGAGTTGGAGGGAGAACAGCACCAATGTGTTGCCCACCGCGTCCCAGAACGCCGAGTCCTCGAAGAGGCGTTGGAAGTTCTCCAGACCCACCCAGGGGCTGTGCAGGATGGCGACGACGCCGTTGGAGCTGATGTAGGGGTCGTACTCCTGGAAGGCGATCACGTTGCCGAGGATCGGCACGTAGTTGAAGACCAGGACCAGCAGGACGGCAGGCAGGGTCATCAGGATGAGGACGCGGTCGCGCCGCAGGCGCAGCCGGGTGCTCAGTCGTGCGGGGGGCCGTTTCCTCCGGCGGGCCGCGACCGCGCCGTCCGGCTCTGGCGAGGCCCGCTTCCCCGTATCGTCCGCCTCGGCCTTGCTCCGAGGCACCGTGCTGTGTGACACGGTCGTCCTCCTCGCGGTCAACTGTTCGCGGTGCCGTTCTCGTCGAGCAGCTTCCGGTACCAGTCGCGCAGTCCGTCGCCGCCCTTCTTCCGCCACTCGGTGACCCACTGCTGCATGTCGCTGATCTTCTTGCGCCCGCGCACGATGTCGTCCTCCAACTGCTCCATGTCGTTGGAGAGGTTGGTGAACCGGGCGGGTTCGGTGATCTGCATGCCGTAGAACGTCGACTTCTTGGTGTGCGCCCCCATCCGCTGCTGCCACTCGACGGCGGCGCGGCCGATGTCGGGGAAGTCGGGGCGGGCGATGGTGGGGGCGGGGGAGGCGACCATGACGTACGCGTTGTTGACGTCGATGTTGCCCTGGTCGGTCTTGACGGGAACGCCGTGCTCGACCTTGTAGTGGACGCCCTCGACGCCGTAGTTGGTGAGCATGTACTCCTTCGTGCCGTACGGCGCGGCGGTGACGTTCGCGACCGCGAGCGCGTCGCGGACGGCCGCTTCGGAGGCGTTCTTGTTGACGAAGGCGAACATGTTGGCGGGTTGGGTGGCCCAGATCGTGGGGGCGCCCGAGCCGTGGCCGAAGATGTCCATGCCCCAGATCTTGAAGCCGGGGTTGTGGGCCTGCTGGATGGCCTGCTGACCCCACCAGGTGGAGATGTCGTTGTTGTAGATGAGGAACTCGCCGGCCGCGAACTTGGCGCTGGGGTCGACGGCCTGGCTCTTGCCGAGCCGCGCGTCGGGGTGGACGACCCCGGCGGCGAACAACTTCCGTGTCCACTCCAGGGCTTCGAGGTATCCCTCGGTCTCGACGCGGTAGACCAGCTTGCCGTCGCTCAGGTTCCAGCCGAGTGCCTTCTCCCCGCCGGAGAGCACCCCGAACGCGTTGAACGCCGTCCACTTCATGTCGCCGCACGCCCAGCGCTTCGCCCGCGCGTTGGTGATCTCCTTGGCGAGCGCCATGAACTCGTCGGTGGAGGCGGGCACTTGATACCCCTCCTTGTCGAAGACGTCCTTGCGGTAGAAGGGCACGATGTTGACGACGTACGACGCCGGCATCGGCAGCGCGCGCAACTGGCCGCCGAAGATGCAGCGTTGCCAGGCGTCGGTGGGGATCGCGGCGAGGTTCGGGTACTCCTTGACGGCGTCGCCGGAGAGATACCGGCCGAGGTCGGCGAACTTGCCGATGACGGCGCTCGGGATCTTGCCGCCCATGTTCCAGCCCGGGATGACGACCATGTCCGGCACCTCACTGGAGGCGAGGACCGCGCCGAGCTTCTGGTCGTAGGTGTTGCCGTCCTGGTTCTGCCAGGTGACGTCGACGCCGATCAGGTCGTTCATCGCCTTGTAGTAGGCGTTGTCGCCCTTCGGCGGGGAGCCCCAGTACGGGGACATGACGGTGAGCTTGCCGCCCTTGCCGAGCTTCTTCGCGACCGAGGTCTTGAGGCCGGCGGTGTCGACCTTGCCGACGAACCCGACCGCGGAGCCGTTCTCGGCCGGGATGTCGGGGGTCACGACGTTGTTCGCGACGTAGGCCGGAAGGATCTTCTTCGCGCCCTTGCCCGAGGTGGTGCCGTCACGCGAGCCGTTGTCCGAACTGCCGCAGGCGCTCAGCAGGGGCAGCCCGCCCGCGACCGCGGCGGTGGCGACCGCCGTGGAGGCGAGGAAACCTCTCCGGTTCGGGCCGGAGGGGGCAAAAGAGGCGTTCGGCGTCATTGCGTCAACCCTTCGTGGGGCCCTGACGGACTTGTAGTCGAAGCGCTTCGATGTTGCTGCGAGGTTAAGTGAAGCCCTGAAGGCACACAAGGGTCGCTTCCAACATTCCTCACCCCTGGGCGAATGGACCTTGGCGCGTACGCCACTTCACATCACGGTGCGCTCTCTTGACACCCACACCGTCACCCACTGAGCATCGAAGCGCTTCGAAAGAGCTGTTCCGGTCCACCGCAAAGGGAACCCCACGTGACCGCTTCCACGCCTCCCGCGCTCCCCTTCCGCGATCCGCTCCTGCCGCCGGCGAAGCGCGTCGACGACCTGCTCACGCGGCTGACCACGGCGGAGAAGGTGGCGTTCCTCCACCAGTACGCCCCGGCGGTCGAGCGGCTCGGCGTCGCCGCGTTCCGCACCGGCCAGGAGGGGCTGCACGGCGTCGCGTGGATGGGCCCGGCGACGGTGTTCCCGCAGGCGGTCGGCCTCGGCGCGACATGGAACCCGGAGCTGGTGCGCCGGGTGGGTGAGGCGGTGGGCGAGGAGGTCCGCGCGATGCGTGCCCGCGACGACCGCGTGGGCCTCAACGTGTGGGCGCCGGTGGTGAACCTCCTGCGCCACCCCCTGTGGGGCCGAGGCGAGGAGGGCTACTCGGAGGACCCCCGCCTGACCTCGGCCATCGCGACGGCGTACACGCACGGCCTGCGCGGCGACCACCCGGTGTACTGGCGCACGGCACCGGTCCTCAAACACTGGCTGGCCCACAACAACGAGACACAGCGCTCCACTTCGTCGTCCTCGGTCCGCCCCCGCGTGCTCCACGAGTACGACCTGCCGGCCTTCCGCGCGACGGTCGAGGCGGGCGCGGTGGCCGGGGTGATGCCCGCGTACAACCTGGTCAACGGCCGCCCCAACCACGTCTCCCCGTACCTGAACGAGCACCTGCGCACCTGGACGGACGCCGACCTGTTCGTCTGCTCCGACGCCTGCGCACCCTCCAACCTGGTCGACTCGGAGCGCTACTTCGACACGTACGAGGAGGCGACGGCGGCGGCCGTCCTCGCGGGCGTGGACAGCTTCACCGACCACGGCACGGACCCGGCGAAGACCGTGGAGCGCCTTCAAGGGGCCCTGGATCAGGGCCTGTTGACGGAGGAGGACATCGACACGGCGGTCCGGCGGCAGCTCTCCGTCCGGTTCCGGCTCGGGGAGTTCGACCCGGCCGACGACCCGTACGCGTCCGGCGCCGCCTTCGACACCCCGGAGCACCAGGCGCTCGCCCAGGAGGCCGCCGAACAGGCGATCGTCCTGCTGCGCAACGAAGGCGTGCTGCCGCTGGCCCCCGACGCCCGGATCGCGGTGGTCGGGCTGCTCGCGGACGAGTGCAAACTCGACTGGTACAGCGGGACGTTGATCCACCGGTCGACTCCGCTGGAGGGGCTGCGCGGGCGGTTCGGGGCGGAGCGGGTGCGGTTCGCGGAGGGGGTGGACCGGGTGCTGCTGCGGACGGCGGGCGGGGCGTATCTGACGGTTCCCCGGTCCGAGGCGGGTGACGAAGTGCGGGGTGCGGAGGGGGCGTTGGACCCGGCGCTGCTCAAGGGGCGTACGGATGTCGCGCCGTTGACGGCCTCCGCGACCGGGACCGAACTCGCGCTCGCCGACTGGGGTGAGGGGGTGCTGACGCTGCGCGCGCCCGACGGGCGGTATCTGTCGGTCGCCGAGGACGGGTATGTGCGCGCGTCCGCCGACCAGCCGGGCGGGTGGGTCGTGCAGGAGACGTTCCGTCTGGAACCCCACGGATCCGGCCACCTGTTGAGGCACATCGGCACCGGACTCCCGGTCCGGGTCGCCGCCGACGGGGTGCGGGTCGCCGACGAAGTCCCGGAGGTCTTCGACGTGGTGACGGTCGAGCGGGGCGAGGAGGCCGTCGAGCGGGTGTGCGCCGAGGCCGACGTCGTCGTGGTCGTCGCGGGCAACGACCCGCACATCAACGGCCGTGAGACCGAGGACCGTTCGACGCTCGCTCTCCCCCCGCAGCAGGAGCGCGTCCTGCACGCCGCCCGCACGGCGAACCCGCGCACGGTCCTGGTCCTCACCTCGTCCTACCCCTACACCCTCGAACCCGGCCCCCTCCCGGCCGTGTTGTGGACCGCGCACGGCGGCCAGGCGGCCGGCACCGCCCTCGCCCGGGTCCTGGCCGGGGACGTCTCCCCCGCCGGTCGCCTCCCCCAGACCTGGTACGCGGCCGACGCCGACCTCCCCGACCTCCTCGACTACGACGTCATCGGCAGCCGCCAGACCTACCTCTACTTCGAGGGCACCCCGCTGTTCCCCTTCGGCCACGGCCTGTCCTACGCGTCGTTCTCCTACGGGGAGTTGACGGCGGAGACGTCGACGGAGGGCGTCCGCGTCTCCTTCTCCGTCACCAACACCGGCGACACCACGGCCGACGAGGTCCCCCAGCTCTACACCCGCGCCGTCGACCCGACGGTCCCCCGCCCGCGCCGGGAGCTCCTGGCCCACACCCGAATCACCCTGCCGCCGGGTGCCTGTAAGGAGGTGACCTTCGAAGTCCCCTTCTCCGCCTTCGAGTTCTGGGACGTCGCCGACGGCTCTCGGCGCCTGGACCCCGGCGCGTTCGACATCCTCGTCGGCACGTCCAGCGAGGACATCCGGCTGCGGACGACACTGACGTTGGCCGGCGAGCCCGTACCCCCACGCGACATCCTCCGACGCGGCCTGCCCGCCGCCGACTTCGACGAGCAGAGCGGCGCCGAGATCGTGGACCGGACGAAGCGCACCGGGGACGCGGTGACGCCGGGCCCCTCGGGAGTGGCCCAACTCGTCTACCGCGCCTGCGACTTCGGTTCCTCGGGAACGACCGGGGTGACGGTCGAGGTGGCGGGCGAGGGCGAGATCACCCTCCAGACGGGCCCGATCCGAACAACCATCCACCTCCCCAAGCCCACCGCATCGCCGTACACCTACACCCTGTTGACCGCCCCCGTCGCCCTGACCGGCGTCCACGACATCCACGTGGCGCTGCGCGGGCCGCTGCGGCTGGCGCATGTGGGGTTCTCCGGCTGAGGAGTCGGCCCGGCGAGCCGGCCTGAAAGCGAAGGGCCCGGCACCGGAAGGCATCGGTGCCGGGCCTCTTCATGGGACGGCGGGTCAGCGCCGAGTGCGACTCTATGTGAAAACGGTTCCCATTAGCAAGACCCTGTCGGGGGACGCCGGGAGCGGACCGGTCAGAGCGCCAGCCCCGTGAGGACCAGCACCCGTTCGTACGTGTAGTCCTCCATCGCGAACTTCACGCCCTCCCGCCCGACCCCCGACAGCTTGGCGCCGCCGTACGGCATCTGGTCGGCCCGGTAGGACGGCACGTCGCCGATGATCACGCCGCCGACCTCAAGGGCACGGTGAGCGCGGAACGCGGCCTGCACGTCGTGCGTGAACACGCCCGCCTGGAGGCCGTACTTGGAGGAGTTGACCGCGTCGAAGGCCTCGGCCTCGCCGTCGACCTTCTGGATCGACAGGACCGGCCCGAAGACCTCCTCGCGGGCGAGGGTGACATCGCCGGGGACGTCCGACAGCACCGTCGGCGCGTACGAGGCCGCGTCGCGCTTGCCGCCCGTCAGCAGTGCGGCGCCGGCCGCGACGGCCTCGTCCACCCAGGACTCCACCCGCCGGGCGGCGTCCTCGCTGACCAGCGGGCCGACGTCGGTGGCGGCGTCGGACGGGTCGCCGGTGACCTGTGCCTCGACCGCCGCGACGAGGCGCGGGAGGAGGCGGTCGTACACGGCGGCGTCGACGATGACGCGCTGGACGGAGATGCAGGACTGGCCGCCCTGGTAGTTGGAGAAGGTGGCGATGCGGGTGGCGGCCCAGTCGAGGTCGGCGTCGCTCGCGAAGTCGGCCAGCACGACGGCCGCGCCGTTGCCGCCCAGCTCCAGCGTGCAGTGCTTGCGCGGCACCGAGTCCATGATCGCGTAACCGACCTTCTCGGAGCCGGTGAAGGAGATGACGGGCAGGCGCTCGTCCTGGACGAGGGCGGGCATGCGGTCGTTGGAGACCGGGAGGATCGACCAGGAGCCGGCCGGGAGGTCCGTCTCGGCGAGGAGGTCGCCGATGATCAGACCGGAGAGCGGGGTGGCCGGGGCCGGCTTCAAGATGATCGGCACGCCCGCCGCGATCGCCGGGGCGACCTTGTGCGCGCACAGGTTCAGCGGGAAGTTGAAGGGGGCGATCCCGAGGACGACGCCCTTCGGGAAGCGCCGGGTCAGCGCCAGCCGCCCCTGCCCGCCCGCGTCCGTGTCGAGCCGCTGCGCCTCGCCGCCGTTGAAGCGGCGGGCCTCCTCGGCGGCGAACCGGAACACGGAGACCGCGCGCCCGACCTCGCCGCGCGCCCACTTGACCGGCTTGCCGTTCTCGGCGGAGATCAGCCGGGCGATCTCCTCGGTGCGCTCGGCGAGCCGCTTGCTGACGTGGTCGAGCGCGGCGGCGCGCACATGCGCCGGGGTCGCGGCGAACTCGTCCCGTACGGCGTACGCGGCGGCCACCGCCTCCTCGACCTGCGCGTCGGTCGGCACGCCGACCTTCCCGACGAGCCGCCCGTCCCAGGGCGAGGTCACGTCGAAGGTGTCCGTGCCGGTGGCCGCACGGCCGGCCAGCCAGAAGGCGTGGGTGGAAGTCATCGTGGCAAGCCCTTCCGCAGAGTCGACAGTCGCTGTCCACCGTATGGCCGGGTACCCCTTCCGGCGTTTGTCCTACTCGTCCGACTGGAGGACGTCCGCACTCCGCTTTGGCACGCCGATCCGGACGACGGCCCGGCGCAGCGCCGCCAGCAGCAGTACCCCGAGACACCAGCTGGCCATCACGTCGAACGGCCAGTGGTACCCCCGCCTGACCAGCCCGTACGACACGGCCGCCACCAGCAGGGCCGCCACCCCGACGGCCGTGCGCCGCGCCCGCGCCGACCTCAGCCACGGCAGCAGCACCAGCACCGCCCCGCCGTAGGCGATCATCGCCGTGGCGGTGTGCCCCGAGGGGAAGTACCCCGTCGCCGGCGGGACGGCCGGGGTGCCCGGCCGCTCCGTCCAGATCTTCAGCGGGACGACGACCAGCGGCACCAGCGCCATCGCCCCGAGGGCCGCGGCGGACGGCCCCCACCACCGCGGCACCCCCACCCGGCGCCCCGACCAGGCCACGAATCCCGCGATTACCAACAGAACGGGCAGCGCCACCTGAACGTTCCCGAGATCCGAGAGGAGTTCGGAGAACCGGCCGGGACGGCGCAGAGCGCCGCTCAGCCGCTCGTCCCACCGCAGCAGCGGACCGCCCACCGCCACCTGCCAGGTGAGGAGGGCCAGCAGAGCGGCGGGGACGGCGAGGAGGCGGGCGCTGATCGACATGGGGCCAGCCTCTCAGGAGGAACTGGTCAGGAAGTGGTGTGCGCC
Organism: Streptomyces sp. S6; assembly: GCF_054880855.1. Lineage (NCBI taxonomy): Bacteria > Bacillati > Actinomycetota > Actinomycetes > Kitasatosporales > Streptomycetaceae > Streptomyces > Streptomyces sp. S6. The sequence continues at coordinate 29,026 of NZ_JBTYMC010000046.1, forward strand.
AGGATCTCCTTCGCCAGCGGCTCCCAGACCTCGGGCGGCAGCGCGTGCCCCATCCCGGGAATCTCCACCAGCCGCGCACCCCCGACGACCTGGACGAGGTGGCGCGCGTGCGGCGGCGGGAACACCGGCTCGGCCGGCGCCTCGACCACCAGTGTCGGCACGGCGTTGCGCGCGAGCGCCTCCGTCCGCAGCATCCCGTCACTGTCCGCGCTCCCGTGCGCGGTGCTGACCCGGTGGTGCCCGGTGTGCGCGATGATCGCCGCCTCCATCGCCCGGTAGTACCCGGCGTCGAACGGCAGCAGCCCGCCGTGCAGCAGGCGCCAGTGGTGGACCCGCCGGTCCAGCTCCTGGTCCAGCGTGAGGTCGTCCGGCACCGGCTCGGCCCACAGCGCGAGGACCTCCGGCTCGATCCCGGGCAACTCCCCTCCCGCGTACGGCGTCTCACTGAGCGCACCGGTCCCCATCAGCGTCGCGCTGAGCAGGCGTTCCGGGTGGTCGGCGAGCAGGAGTTGCGTGAGCATGCCGCCCAGCGAGAGTCCGACGACGTGGGCCCGGTCGGCCCCGAACGCGTCGAGAACGGCGACGGCGTCCTCGGCGAGCGCGGTGATCGGGTAGGGCCGTTCGGCGAAGGCCCAGGGGGAGCGGCCGGTGTCGCGGTGGTCGTAGCGGATGACGCGGTGGCGGGCGGCGAGGAGGTCCGTGAAGGGGTCGGGCCAGCCGAGGCCGGACGCCTGCGCGCCCATGACGAGCAGGAGCGGGGGCGCGTCGGGGGCGCCGCGTTCCTCGGCCCAGAGGCGGGTGCCGGGGGCTACGTCGACGAAGCGTTCCATGGGGTCTCCTGATCGAAGGGTCCGGATCGACCGGGTCTCGGGCGAGACGAGACGTACCGTATCGTCAATCTTCGAAAAAGAAGACCCCGATTCGGTGAACCGGGGTCCGCGAGTGGTGTGCACCTCTGGAGGAAGGAGGTCGGCCGTCCCGGAACAGGGGGGGTGGTTCCGGGACGGCCGTCCGGATCGGGATGCCGCCGCCCCGGGGGGTTTGGGGCGGGCGACGGTCCGATCGGTGAGGAGATTCCGGAGCCAGTGGCGCCGGATGTGTGCGCGAGGCACGACCAGGTCGAAGCTGGGGAGGCCCCGGCCCGGCACCGCCCACGGTCGCCCGTGGAGCGGGTGTATCTCTCTTCACCGGAGAAACTACGGCAGCGGGAGCCCCGAAAACAGGCCGACCCCGGAGCCGCCATCCTCCCCGCACACCTTCTTCACACGGCGGTCAGACGGCCGCGAGGGCGCCCTCGATGATGTCGAGGCCCTCGTTGAGCAGCGCGTCCTCGATGACCAGCGGCGGCAGGAACCGAAGGACGTTCCCGTACGTTCCACAGGTCAGGACCAGCAGTCCTTCCTGGTGGCAGGCCTTCGCGAGGGCCGCCGTCGCCTCCGGGTCCGGCTCCTTGGTCGTCCGGTCCTTGACGAGCTCAACAGCGATCATGGCGCCCCGGCCGCGCACGTCGCCGATGACGTCGAACTTGTCGGCCATGGCCAGCAGCCGGGCCTTCATCGTCGTCTCGATGGCCTTCGCGCGGGCGTTGAGGTCGAGCGCCTTCATCGTCTCGATGGAGCCGAGCGCGCCCGCGCAGGCGACGGGGTTGCCGCCGTAGGTGCCGCCGAGGCCGCCCGCGTGGGCGGCGTCCATGATCTCGGCGCGGCCGGTGACGGCGGCGAGCGGGAGACCGCCCGCGATGCCCTTGGCGGTGGTGATCAGGTCGGGGACGATCCCCTCGTCCTCGCAGGCGAACCACTGGCCGGTGCGGCAGAAGCCGGACTGGATCTCGTCGGCGACGAAGACGATCCCGTTGTCGGCGGCGAACTTGCTCAGAGCCGGCAGGAAGCCCTTGGCAGGCTCGATGAACCCGCCCTCGCCGAGCACCGGCTCGATGATGATCGCGGCGACGTTGTCCGCGCCGACCTGCTTGGAGATCTGGTCGATCGCCTGAGCGGCGGCCTCCGGACCGGCGTTCTCGGGGCCGGTCGGCCAGCGGTAGCCGTACGCCACGGGCACCCGGTACACCTCGGGCGCGAACGGCCCGAAGCCGTGCTTGTACGGCATGTTCTTCGCCGTCAGCGCCATCGTCAGGTTGGTCCGGCCGTGGTAGCCGTGGTCGAAGACGACGACGGCCTGGCGCTTCGTGTACGCCCGCGCGATCTTGACGGCGTTCTCGACGGCCTCGGCGCCCGAGTTGAACAGCGCGCTCTTCTTCGCGTGGTCACCCGGCGTCAGCTCCGCGAGGGCCTCCGCGACCTCGACGTACCCCTCGTACGGCGTGACCATGAAACAGGTGTGCGTGAAGTCCGCGAGCTGCGCGCTCGCCCGGCGGACGACGGCCTCGGCGGACGCGCCCACGCTGGTGACGGCGATCCCGGAGCCGAAGTCGATCAGCCGGTTGCCGTCGACGTCCTCGATGATCCCGCCGCCCGCGCGCGCGGTGAACACCGGCAGCACCGACCCGACGCCCTGCGCGACGGCGGCGAGGCGACGGGCCTGAAGCTCCTGCGACTTGGGGCCGGGGATGGCGGTGACGATCCGGCGCTCCTGCGGAAGGTCGGTCATGAGGGCTCCTAGGGGGTGCGTCCTGCGTGCCGGGGCGTCGGTCAGCCGCCGTTTTCTCGCAGGTTAGGACGGGGCACCCGCACGGGGCATGCTCCATGTGGGTGCTTTCGGGACGGCGCCTTGTCCGCCGTGGACAGTGGTGTCGGACGACGCTGTCGGCGCCGCCGGGCGCGGGAGCGGTGAACTCCCCTTGCGGGCGCGTTAGATTGACGGCTGACGGTGGACGGAGCGGCTGGTCAGGGGGCAGGGCGATGAACAGCGACGGGACGCAGGACGCGCGCGGCACGCACGCGAGCCCGGTACCGCGCCCTGCGGGGTCCCCGGAGGGCGCGGGGATGCCGCCGAGGCCGACTCACGCTCCCGGCGCCTATGACAAGGCTCCCGCGGTGAGCGCCGTCTCCGAGTGGCTCGACACCCCCCGCCCCGAGGCCCGCCCCGGCATCTGGCGGCTCGGGTTCCGGCCGCCCAAGGACACCTCCCGGGACGGCGAGCGCCTCTCCCCCGTCACCGTCGTCGGGCTGCTGATCCCGCTGGTCGTCGCGCTGGTCCTGTGGTCCCTGTGGCGGCGCGGCTCGTTCCCGTACCAGTTCACCGTGCTGCGGCTGTTCACGCCGGGCGACTGGTGGTGGGGCGGGACGCTGGCGTCCGCGAAGACGAACGAGGGGGCGGAGGCGAGGGTCGTGTACGACGGGCTGTTCTTCGCCGTCCTCATGTACACGATGGGCCGGCTGGGGAGCTGGCCGGACGCCGTGCGGCACTTCATCGGGCGCCGACCGCAGCCCACGCGCGCGTTGTTCGCGCTGCTCGCCGCGCTGGTGACGCTGAGTTTCGTCTTCCCGGACGCGTTCCCGCTGGTCGGCTGGGACTCGCTGCCGGTCGTGGACCCGCTGTTCTCGCTGATCGTGCTGATCTCCGGGAGCTACGAGCTGTTCATGTCCGCCCTGTTCACCGACTCGCTGTACGCCGTGATCACCGCGCTGGTGGTGTGGCCGTTCGCGAAGGTGGGCGGCTGGTGGCCGTACGCGAAGGAGCTGCTGGCCGCGCGCACGGGTGACGTTCCGGCGCAGGCCGTGGTGGAGCGCCCGCGCGCGCAGTGGCCCGCTCTGCGGGACGCCGGGCTGGCGGAGGCGGCGGATCTGCTGAGCGGTGAGGTCGCGGCGGGGCGGATGAACGACGTCGACTGCGCGCGCGTGGAGCACGCGTTCACTGTCGCGCGCGGGGGGGCGTCGCTGGGGGCGTTCCGGGAGACGGTGCTGCGGCAGGGGGGTGCCGCCTGGACGCACCCCTCCGGCGCGCGTGACCTGTCTCGCCGTGCCGCACGGCACGACCTGCTCGCCGGACAGGTGCGGATCGGGAAGTGGGTGTCCGCCGAGCGCGCGCCGGCGCCCTACCGGGACGCGGGGGCCGCGCTCGGCACGGACGTGCTGGGGACGTCGCTGCTGGCGGTGGGGCCGTCCGGGGCGGGCAAGACGCGG